>NZ_JAEIMH010000145.1:0-12578 GCF_016464295.1 Streptomyces sp. N35
TCCGCGGGTAGGCCGGGGGTGGTGGCCCCCCCGTCAGGGGTGGCCCCGCCAACGCACCCGTAGGGCACCGCACTTGGACCCGCCGATGCTGTCCGCCCACCGCACCGCCGCCGTATGCCTGCTGGCCGTGGCAGGCCTGCTCGGGCTGCCCGCGGGCAGTGCGGTGGCGGACACACCGGCGGACGGACCCACCTGGTCCATCGCCCCGTCCTCCGGGCGCGGCACCCGCGCTGGCGAGGGCCGGGGGGGCCACTTCTACATGGGGGGCGCGGGGGGGCCCGGGCTCGGGGACACCGTCACGGTGACCAACCCGGGCGACAAGCCCACCACGGTGAAGCTGCGGGCCGCGGAGGCGTACAACCGCGCGGACGGGTCCTTCGCGGTGCGCGACACCAAGGGCGGCGAGAAGGCGCAGGACGCGGGGAGCTGGCTGAGCTTCGCGGACGACGAGGTGAAGATCCCGCCCCGTACCGCCGCCAGGGTGCCGTTCTCGGTGGCGGTGCCGGACGGTGCGATGCCCGGTGACCATCCCGCCGCGGTCATCGCCCAGGCCGGCGAGCGCAAGCTGGGGGTGCGGGTGCATCTGCGGGTGAGCGGTCCGACGCTGTCGGCGGTCACGGTCGAGGATGTGGCCATCGACGGCGACTGGATCGCGTACTCCCTGGTGAACCGCGGCAACACGGTGCTCGCGCCGAAGCTCGCGGTGCGCGCCGAAGGTCTCTTCGGCGTGGTGCTCGACCGCGCCGCGCGCCCGCTGCCGGTGGAGCTTCTGCCCGGCCGCAAGGTGACGCTGCGCGAACCGTGGACGGACCGTCCCGCCTTCGATTCGGTACGGGTGGAACTCACGGTCTCGGCGGACGGCGCCGCCAAGGACAGCCAGGCCGCCGAGGTGCGCCTGGTGCCCTGGGCCGCGGTGGCGGGCGGTGGGGCACTGGTCGCCGGGTTCGCCGGGCTCGCGGTCTTCGCCGTACGGCGCAGACGCGCGCTCGCCGCGTTCAAGGCCGAGCTCCAACCACAGGACGGACAGCGCACGTCGGTTTCCGCAAGGACGGAATCCGCAGAGACGGTCTCCGCAGGGACTGTCTCCGCAGGGACGGGAGAGATCAAGTGAACGTCGACCGTTGCCGCTCGAAGTGGCTGAGCCCCTTGGCGGCCGCACTCCTCGCAGCGCTGGCGTTCGTCACGCTTGTGCCGCAGAGCGCCACCGCGGCCGAGAAACCGTCCCTGTCCGTCGACAAGGAGGAGGCGGGCAAGGGCGGTGACGTCACCGTCAGCGGCAAGGGCTGGAAGCCCGGCGCCCTGATCACGATCCTGATCTGTGGCCAGAACATGATCGGCGGCACCCCGAGCTGCGCCAACTCCGAGGGCGTGGCGATCAACACGAACGCCAAGGGCGAGTTCCAGCAGAAGGTCCCGGTCGCCGAGCCGCCGAAGGCCTGCCCCTGTGTGATCCATGTGGCGACCGTGACGGGCGAGAAGTCCACGGCCCAGATCCCCTTCAAGGTCGCGGGCCACCCGGTCAAGGCGCTGCCCGACCGGACCAGCGGCGGCAAGCTCGCCGTGCTCACCGCGCCCCGCTTCGAGGGCGACAGCGGCATCCTCAACTGGTTCGGCTCCCCGCAGAGCCGCAAACTCGTCGTGACCATGGGCAACTTGGGCTCCGCGCCCGTCAAGGACCCCGTCTTCAAGGTCGGCACCTCGCACGGCGTCTTCTCGCCGCAGTGGGAGGAGCAGCAGTGGAAGGGCACCATCGCCCCGGGCCAGAAGGCCCAGGTCGAACTGTCCGTCCAGCTCGACGCCGGCGCACACGGCGACTATCTGGTCTCCCTCCAGTACGGCAGCAAGGTGCTCGCCGAGCAGCCGTGGGGCGTGCCCAGGCCGTGGGGCGTGACGCTGTTCTGGATCCTGCTCTGCATCGTCGTACCGGCCGCCGTGTTCCGTATCGGCATGGCCGTCGTCGACCGGGTCCGCCCGCGCCGCAAGGGCAACAAGTCACGGCGGTTCGCGGAGGTCACGGCGAAGCTGCCGAAGGTGCTCAAGCCGACGACGGGCGTCGGCGGCGAGCACAAGAAGCCGCGCACCCCGCGGCGCCCGGGGGCCGATCCGGACGCGACGGCCCCCGTACCCACCCAGAACTCCGCGGCGGCCACGAACGGGACCGGCACCACCGCCGGCCTGCCGTGGTTCACCCCGGACACCGCGCCGGGCGTACCGGCACAGCAATCCGCACCGCAAGAGAACCGCCCCAATCCACCAGCTTCATCCGAGAGGAAGGGCACTACGTGAACACTCAAAGGAGAGTGAGCGCGCTGGGCGTCGCGCTCATGCTCGGCGGCGCGGGAATCCTGCTGACCGCGGCTCCCGCACAGGCGGCCGAGTCGACCTGGAAGGCCAAGTGCACGCCGAGCATGGGCTCGGACCCGATCGAGGGCACCGGCATCGCCGACATCACGGCTCCGGCCGAGGCGAAGGTGGGCGATGAGATCGAGGTGACCTGGAAGTTCGTCCAGGCCGCGTCGAAGAACCCCGACATCGTCGACCTGCCGGCCAACTCGCTGAAGCCGACCGGCACTGTCAAGGCGGCCGGTGCGCAGACCGCCGACATCGCGATGGACGGTCCACGGGAGAACCCGGCGATCCCCAAGGGCGGCGACATGAAACTCGCCGACATGAAGGGCAAGTTGAAGCTCACCGCGCCTGGTGATCTGACGCTCACGCCGGACAAGTACAACGTCAACGCGGACGTCATGGGCTTCAAGGTGGACACACCCTGTGTGCCGACCGAGAAGGTGCCGACCGCGCTCACCATCAAGGTGACCGGCGAGCCCGCCCCGACCACCGGTGGCGGCAACAACGGCGGTACGACCTCGACCGGCGGTACGACGTCCACGGGCGGTACGACGTCCACGGGCGGCGGTGACAACGGCGGCACGACGTCCACCGGCGGCGGTGACGACGGCGGTACGGCCTCGACCGGCGGGGCCGCGGGCGGTGGCGGCGGCGGGTCCGACTTCAAGGGCAAGGAGGCCACGGTCGACTTCGAGTGCGCCTCGCCCAGCCCGAAGAAGAACATCAAGGGCGCGGCGACCGTCAACGCCAAGAAGAACGGCAACAGTTACGACCTCACGGTGTCGACCGCCAAGGGTCTGATGACGATGCCGATGGAGCTGCCGGCGAACGCCATGGCACCCTCGATGAAGATCAAGGTGAGCGGTGCGGAGACCGGCTCGGTCGATGTGAAGGGACCGGCCAACAAGGAGAAGATCCCGAAGGACGCCCCGGTCGCGCTCTCGGACATGACCGGCACCTACAAGCCGGGCGCCGACGGCAAGGTGGGCCTCAGCCCCGGTGACATGACCATCAGCGTCAACCTGGGTGGGCAGAACCTCAAGGTGCTCTGCAAGGCGGTCAAGACCAACGTCTCCCTCGAACTCGACGTGAAGGACGACGGCGGAGTGGCCGGCGGGGGCGACAGCGGCTCCACGGCCTCGGCCGGTACGGACGGCGGCAACCTCGCCGAGACCGGCGCCGAGTCCGACGGCGCCCTGCGCGCCCTCGGTCTCGTGGCGGGCACGGTGATCCTCCTCGGCGGCGCGGTCTTCACGTTCATGCCGCGGCGGCGTACGCAGTAAGTGGTTGTACGGTGCCGGGCGCTCCTCACGGCGAGGGGCGCCCGGCACGTTTTTCAGCCCCTGCTGGGGTCCCCCCACGCCCCTCAGCCCGCACGCTCCCGCAGCCAATCCACCACCGCACCCCGCACCCTGGGCGACGACAACAGCGCCGCACCGTGCGCGGCACCCTGCTCCGTCCGTACGGTCACATCCCCAAGCCCCTTGCCGAGCGCGGCGGTCGACAGATCACGCGAGTGCGCGGGCGGGACGAAGTCGCGGACCGAGTGCACCAGGAACAGCGGCGCGTCCTCGGCCCCGGAGGCGTACGACGCGGCGGACATCGACCGCCACTGCGCCGGACACGCGGCCGGCGTGCACCCCGCGAGCCGCCGCGCCTCCGTGCGCAGCCTCCGCTGCTTGGCCGACGCCGCGGCCTGGCCCCCGTCCGCCCAGGCCCGGCGGGGCGAGGCGACCGGCGACAGCGCGACGACCCCGCGTACCCGTGAAGCACCCTCCCCGTACCCGCCCGCGACCGTCGCGATCTGGCCGCCCGCCGAAGAGCCGAGCACCAGCGGGCGCATCCCGCTGTGCCGGGCCACCCAGTCGAGCGCGGCCAGCGCGTCCGTGCGCTGCGCGGGCCAGCGCGCGTCGGAGTTGAGCCGGTAGTCCACGTCGTACACATGGAAGCCCTGTCCGGCGAACCAGCGCGCCCAGTGGCTCCAGTCCGTGTCGTCGGCCCAGTAGCCGCCGTGCACGATGACGAGGGCGGGGCCGTGGTCCCCGTACACGGTGACCGTCTGGCGTGCGTGCGACCCGTACGAGAACTTCCGTACCACCGGATCGGAGGCGGCCGGAGCCGTCGAGGACGACAGCAGACCCACGGAGGCGAGCAGCGCGAGCAGACCGCCGGTCAGGGAAGGGCGCAAGGAGAGGCGCATGTCCCGCATCGTCCACGGGGCGCGCCGCGGCGCACGGGAGAAACACGAAGGGCCACCGCACCGAGTGGTGCGGCGGCCCTTCGTTCGAGTACCGCGTACGAGACGCTCAGCTCAAGAGCTGATTCAGCGGACCTCACCCATCAGGGACTTGACCTTCTTGCGCGCCATGTAGATCGCGAAGCCGGCCAGGACCGCGGCGGCGGCCTCGAGGGCGACGACGCCCTTGCCGTTGAGGTCGACACCGGCGATGGAGAGCATGCCGGTCACGGAGTCACCAGCGGTGACGGCGAGGAAGAAGACACCCATCATCTGGGCGGCGTACTTCCGGGGCGCCAGCTTGGTGGTCAGGGACAGACCCACCGGGGACAGGCACAGCTCACCGAAGGTGTGCATCAGGAAGATCAGCACCAGCCACCACATGGAGACCTTGCCGTCGCTCGCCATGCCCATGGGGATGAGGAAGACGAAGAACGAGGCGCCGATGATGATCAGACCCATCGAGAACTTCACGGTGGTGTCCGGCTCGCGGTTGCGCCGGGCCAGGGCCAGCCAGATCGCGGCGACGATCGGCGCGAAGATCATGACGAAGCCGGGGTTCAGCGACTGGAACAGCGTGTTCGGCATCTCCCAGCCGAAGATCTCGCGCTCGGTGGAGGTGTCACCGAAGAGCGACAGCGTCGAACCGCCCTGGTCGAAGATCATCCAGAACACGGCCGCGGCCACGAAGAACCAGATGAAGGCGTTCATCTTGGTCTGCTCTTCGCCGTTCAGGTCCTTGTCGGACTTGATGCGGGCGATCACGGCGATCGGGATGAGCAGACCGATGACGGTGATGGGGAGCAGCGCCCAGTTGAGGGTCAGGTCCCAGACACCGGTGAAGGCGACGACCAGGTAGAAGGCGGCGGTCACCGCGATGGTGGCCAGCGTCTTGGTGATGACACCGCGCTTCTCGGGGGCGGTCAGCGGGTTCGGGACCTCGCTGGACACCGGAGCCAGGTGGCGCGAGCCGATCATGAACTGGATGGCGCCGAGCGCCATACCGACGGCGGCGAGGCCGAAGCCCAGGTGCCAGTTGACCTTCTCGCCGAGGATGCCGATCGCGAACGGGGCGGCGAAGGCACCGAGGTTGATGCCCATGTAGAAGATCGTGAAGCCGCCGTCGCGACGGACGTCCTTCGGGTCGGAGTAGAGCTGGCCGACCATCGTGGAGATGTTGGCCTTCAGCAGACCGGAGCCGACGGCCACGAGGGCCAGACCGACGAAGAACATCGCCTGCGTGGGCAGGGCGAGGCTGACGTGACCGGCGACGATCACGACGCTCGCGATGGCGACCGTCTTGCGGGCACCCCAGACGCGGTCACCGAACCAGCCGCCGGGCAGCGTGAAGAGGTACACCAGCGACACGTAGACCGAGTAGATCGCCGTGGCCGCTGCCGCCGTGTAGGCGAGACCGCCGCCCTGGGAGCCGGTCGCCGCGTCGGCGCCACCGGAGACCAGGTAGAGCACGAGCAGTGCGCGCATGCCGTAGTAGGAGAAGCGCTCCCACATCTCGGTCATGAAGAGTGTGGCCAGGCCGCGGGGGTGGCCGAAGAAGGTCTTCTCGCCGGTGGCGGAAGGCTTCGTCAGGCTGGACGCCATGGTCGTTCCTTGTTCGCTCGGGACGCGCTGCACGCAGGTGTGAGCCTGATGCGCGCCCGGTGGGGGGTGGCCGGCACCGGTGGCACAGCTCATCCCCACGCCCTGGGGGCCTCGTTCCGTGCGGAGACGAAGAAGTGAGCGGTGCGCTCCGGGATCCACGCCCCTCGCGCTTCCTCGCGCAAAGGGCCCGGCCCATAGGTCAATCACTAAACGCAAGGTTGACGATGCAACCTCGCCCCTCATAAGAGACTTTCGGCTGATTAGGGGGGGCCGAAAGTCCCATCTCGGGTTATAGGCGTTCGCACACCATAAGGAGATTAAGGGCGCGTATGGAAGGATTTGAGAGCTGGATCACAAGCATCGCTGGAACCGAACCCGCAATTCGAAGGTAACTCACGGCAAACGCTGCCAGTCTCGCAGGGTGCTGCCTTCGCTTGGCCCCTTCTGCCCCACAGGCACGGAAGGCATGCCGGATGCCCGTATGCCCGCTGCCCCGGCCGACTACCATCAGGGCCATGACCCGTGTACTGCTCGCCGAGGATGACGCGTCCATCTCGGAGCCGCTGGCCCGTGCACTGCGCAGGGAGGGTTACGAGGTCGAAGTACGCGAGGACGGACCGACCGCACTCGACGCGGGCCTGCAGGGCGGAATCGACCTGGTCGTGCTCGACCTGGGACTGCCCGGGATGGACGGTCTCGAGGTCGCCCGCCGGCTGCGCGCCGACGGGCACGCGATCCCGATCCTCATCCTGACCGCCCGCGCGGACGAGGTGGACACGGTGGTCGGCCTCGACGCCGGCGCCGACGACTATGTCACCAAGCCCTTCCGCCTCGCCGAACTGCTCGCCCGCGTCCGGGCCCTCCTGCGGCGCGGCGCCAGCGAGGTCAAGGAAGCGCCCGCGACCCACGGCGTACGGATCGACGTCGAGTCCCACCGCGCCTGGATGGGCGACGAGGAACTCCAGCTCACCGCCAAGGAGTTCGACCTGCTGCGGGTCCTGGTGCGCGACGCGGGCCGGGTCGTCACACGCGACCAGCTGATGCGCGAGGTCTGGGACACCACCTGGTGGTCCTCCACCAAGACCCTCGACATGCACATCTCCTGGCTGCGCAAGAAGCTCGGCGACGACGCGGCCAACCCCCGCTACATCGCCACGGTGCGCGGGGTGGGCTTCCGCTTCGAGAAGAGCTGATGTTCTACGGGGGTGGGTGTCCCGCTCCCGTACGGAAAGGTCCCGCACTGTGCGCCGCCGTTTGATCAATTCCACCCTCGCCGTGGTGCTCGTCGTGATCGCCGTGTTCGGCGTCTCCCTGGTCATCGTGGAGACCCGGACGATCACCACCAGCGCTCAGGAGCGAGTGGAATCCGAGGCGGTGCGGCTCGCCTCCATCGTCGACTCCCGGATCATCGGCCATGAGGCGATCAGCGCCCAGGTCCTGGGCGACCAGGTCGACAGCGAGCGCTTCGCCCTGATCGAGATCCCCGGCCGCGACCCCATCCAGATCGGCACGCGCCCGGCCGGCGATGTCATCCAGGCCACCGAGCAGGGCGAACAGGGCGAGACCGTCACGGTCCAGGAGCCCCGCTCCTCGGTGACCAACGAGGTCTGGCGCACCCTCCTGATGATCGCCGCGGTGGCGACCCTCGCCGTGATCGCGGCCGTCCTGCTCGCCGTACGCCAGGCCAACCGCCTCGCCTCCCCGCTCACCGACCTCGCGGAGACCGCCGAACGCCTCGGCTCCGGCGACCCTCGCCCGCGCCACAAGCGCTACGGCGTCCCCGAGCTCGACCGGGTCGCCGACGTCCTCGACTCCTCGGCCGAGCGCATCGCCCGCATGCTGACCGCGGAGCGACGCCTCGCCGCGGACGCCTCGCACCAGCTCCGCACCCCGCTGACCGCCCTCTCCATGCGCCTGGAGGAGATCACGCTCACGGACGACCCGGACACGGTGAAGGAGGAGGCGACGATCGCGCTCACCCAGGTGGAGCGGCTCACCGACGTGGTGGAGCGGCTGCTCACCAACTCCCGGGATCCGCGCACCGGTTCGGCGGTCTCCTTCGACCTGGACGAGGTCGTCAAACAGCAGCTGGAGGAGTGGCGCCCCGCCTACCGCAGCGCGGGCCGCGCCATCGTCCACTCGGGCAAACAGAATCTGCAGGCGGTCGGCACCCCCGGAGCGGTCGCCCAGGTCCTCGCGGCCCTGATCGAGAACTCCCTGATGCACGGCGGCGGCACGGTCGCGCTACGGACCCGTATCGCCGGAAACCAGGTGGTCATCGAGGTCACGGACGAGGGCCCCGGCGTGCCCCCGGAACTCGGCACCCGGATCTTCGAGCGCGCCATCAGCGGCCGCAACTCCACCGGCATCGGCCTCGCGGTCGCCCGCGACCTCGCGGAGGCGGACGGCGGCCGTCTGGAGAAGCTGCAGGCGCAGCCGCCGGTGTTCGGCCTGGTCCTGTCCAGCACTCCGCCCGGGGCGGCCCCCGCGCGGGTGCTCGGCCTTTTCCCCCCCCGCCCCCGGGGGGGGCCGGCGGCGCCGGCGCCGGACGAGCAGCGGACCGTGCGCTAGCTCAGCGCCGGGTGCGCTGCGGCTCGGAGCCCTCCAGGAACGATTCCGCGCTGGCCACGGCCTCACGGGCCGGCAGTGAACGGAACACCCACGTGCGGTACGACCAGAAGCGGAACAGGGTCGCGATCCCGATGCCGACGAACTTGAAGACGTTGGACTGCAGCGGGCTGTCCCAGTGGAATCCGTAGGTCGCCGCGTACAGCACCCCGTTCTCGATCACGAGCCCCACGATCGAGAACAGCAGGAAGAGCGTCATCTCCTTGGTGCGGCTGCTCTTGTCCCGGTCACGGTAAGTGAAGTACCGGAACCCCACGTAGTTGCAGCAGATCGCGGCAGCCGTCGCGAGGATCGAGGCGCGCACCACGGGGATCTCGGTCGTATGCCGCAGCAGGTTGAAGACACCGAGGTTGACCAGCATGCCGACGCCGCCCACGGCGCCGAACTTCGCGATCTCCCGCCAGAGCTGATCCAGTTGTGCGCGTAGTGCGCCACGCTCACTCATGGTGATGGGTCAGCCCCGTTCGGTCGTTTCCCCCGGCTATGTCGTCAAGCAATGCTAACCAGACTGTGAGATGTGACGCAGGACTCGTAGGTCTTTACGTATCCGGGGGCCCCTTACCCTGGAGGATGTGACGTTCCCCGTAGTCGGCATGGTCGGCGGTGGGCAGCTCGCGCGCATGACGCACGAAGCAGGCATCCCGCTCGGCATCAAGTTCAAGCTCCTCAGTGACACCCCCGCGGATTCCGCGGCGCAGGTCGTGAGCGAAGTCGTCATCGGCGACTACCGCGACCTGGACACGCTGCGTGACTTCGCGAGCGGCTGTGACGTGATCACCTTCGACCACGAGCATGTACCGCTCGAGCACCTGCGCGCCCTGGAGGCGGACGGCATCGCCGTACGTCCAGGACCCGAGGCGCTGAAGCACGCACAGGACAAGGGCGTGATGCGCGAGCGGCTCACCGAGCTCGGCGCACCCTGCCCGCGCCACCGCATCGTGCGCGATGTCGCCGATGTCGTCGCGTTCGCGGAAGAGGGTGACGGCTTCCCCGTCATCCTCAAGACGGTCCGCGGCGGCTATGACGGCAAGGGCGTGTGGTTCGTGCGCTCCGCGGCCGACGCCGCCGACCCGTTCCGGGCCGGTGTCCCGGTGCTCGCCGAGGAGAAGGTCGATTTCGTACGGGAGTTGGCGGCCAACGTCGTCCGCTCGCCGCACGGCCAGGCCGTGGCGTACCCGGTCGTGGAGTCCCGCCAGGTCGACGGCGTCTGCGACACCGTGATCGCGCCCGCTCCGGATCTGTCGTCGGAACTCGCGGGCAGTGCCCAGGAGCTGGCCCTGCGCATCGCCCATGAACTGGGCGTGGTCGGCCATCTCGCCGTCGAGCTCTTCGAGACGCCCGACGGCCGCATCCTGGTCAACGAGCTGGCCATGCGCCCGCACAACTCCGGCCACTGGACGATGGACGGCGCGGTCACCTCCCAGTTCGCCAACCACGTACGCGCCGTGCTCGACCTGCCGCTCGGCGACCCGCGCCCGCGCGCGCGGTGGACCGTGATGGCCAATGTCCTCGGCGGCGACTACCCGGACATGTACTCCGCGTACCTGCACTGCATGGCCCGCGACCCCCAGCTCAAGATTCATATGTACGGCAAGGATGTGAAGCCCGGCCGCAAGGTCGGTCATGTCAACACCTACGGCGACGACTTGGCGGACGTACTCGACCGCGCCCACCATGCCGCCGGCTATCTGCGAGGAACGATCACCGAATGAGTGCACCTGTCGCCGGACCCGTCGTCGGCATCGTCATGGGGTCCGACTCCGACTGGCCCGTGATGGAAGCGGCCGCTCAGGCGCTCGCCGAGTTCGAGATCCCGTACGAGGTCGATGTGGTCTCGGCGCACCGGATGCCGCGCGAGATGATCGCGTACGGAGAGCAGGCCGCCGACCGCGGCCTCAAGGCGATCATCGCGGGCGCCGGGGGTGCGGCCCATCTGCCGGGCATGCTCGCCTCGGTGACCCCGCTGCCGGTGATCGGCGTCCCCGTGCCGCTGAAGTACCTGGACGGCATGGACTCGCTGCTCTCCATCGTGCAGATGCCGGCCGGCGTCCCGGTCGCCACGGTCTCGGTGGGCGGCGCGCGCAACGCCGGGCTGCTCGCGGCCCGGATGCTCGCCGCGCACGACGCGGAACTCCTCGGCCGTATGCGGGAGTTCCAGCAGGAGCTCAACGAGCAGGCCACCGAGAAGGGCCGCCGCCTGCGTGCCAAGGCGGAAGGCGCCGGGGCCTTCGGCTTCGGGAAGTAGCGCCCGGCCCGAGAGGAGAGCCATGCCCCCGGCGGTTACGTTGGGGGCATGACTTCCTCGCCCGCGGACCTCTCGCCGTACCTCTCCCAGGCCCTCGACCTGCTCGCCGAGCACCCCGTCGCCGACGGGCACAACGATCTGCCGTGGGCGCTGCGCGAGACCGTGCGCTACGACCTCGCACAGCGCGATATCGCCGGCGATCTGCGCGGGCGGCTGCACACCGACCTCCCGCGGCTGCGGGCCGGCGGTGTGGGTGCGCAGTTCTGGTCGGTGTACGTGCGCAGCGACATGGCCGGAGAGGACGCGGTCAGCGCGACGCTCGAACAGATCGACTGCGTCGACCAGTTGCTGGCCGCGTACCCGAAGGACCTGGTCCGCGCGCTCACCGCGGACGATATGGAGAAGGCCCGCGGCGAGGGCCGGATCGCCTCCCTCAAGGGTGCCGAGGGCGGCCACTCGATCAACAACTCGCTGGCCACCCTGCGCGCGCTGTACGCGCTGGGCGTGCGCTACATGACCTTGACCCACAACGACAACATCGCGTGGGCGGACTCGGCGACGGACGCCGTGGGCGTGGGCGGTCTCTCGCCCTTCGGCCGCGAGGTGGTCCGCGAGATGAACCGTACGGGCATGCTGGTCGACCTCTCGCACGTCGCGGCGTCGACGATGCGCGACGCCCTGGACGAGTCGGTCGCGCCGGTGATCTTCTCCCACTCCTCCTCCCGCGCGGTCTGCGACCATCCGCGCAACATCCCCGACGACGTGCTCGCGCAGCTCCCCGCGAACGGGGGTGTGGCGATGGCCACGTTCGTGCCGAAGTTCATCCTGCCCGCGGCCGTCGCGTGGACGCAGGCGGCGGACGAGAACATGCGGGCCCACGGCCGCCACCATCTCGACACCACCCCCGAGGCGATGGAGATCCACCGCGCCTTCGAGGCGGCCAACCCGCGCCCGGTCGCGACCGTCGCCACGGTCGCCGACCACCTCGACCACATGCGCGAGGTCGCCGGGATCGACCACATCGGCATCGGCGGCGACTACGACGGCACGGCCTTCACCCCGTCCGGCCTCGACGACGTCGCGGGCTACCCGAACCTGATCGCGGAGCTGCTGCGCCGTGGCTGGTCCTCCGCCGACCTGGCCAAGCTGACCTGGTCGAACGCGGTCCGCACCCTCCGCGACGCCGAATCCGTCGCCCGCGACCTGCAGTCCCACCGCGGCCCGTCGAACGCGACGCTGGAGCAGATGGACGGCGCCCCCACCCTCGACGCCTGAGCTGTGGGGGCTCGGCGCCGGTGGGTGGACGGTGGTCCTGTGGTCTGCGGTTTCGTCTGCGGTTTCGTCTTCGGGCGAGGGCGAGGGCGAGGGTGGGGGTGGGGGCCAGGGCCGGGAGCGAGGGCCAGGGCCAGGGCCGGGGGCGGGGTCGCTCCGGCCAGGGGAGGGGCGGGGCGGCCGGAGCTGGGGTGGGGGGCAGGGCTGCGGGGTGCCTGCTCACAGTTCACGCTGGGTGGCGTCGTG
>NZ_JAEIMH010000146.1:0-12069 GCF_016464295.1 Streptomyces sp. N35
TCCGGCCACCACGGCCAGGCCCGCTTCGAGGCAGCCATGGCCGTCGTCCTCGCCGCCGGCTGCCGCCGCCAGCATCGCTGCCGCGAACATCGCCCCGTACACGCCGTTGGCGGTGTGCGAGAGCACAGCATCGCGCCAGGCAGCCTCGGCGGGGGCCGCCGGATCCCCCCGCTTGGTCCAGCCAAACACGTCCCCGCGGGTCTGTGCGCCGCTCCATTCCCCGCAGGGGGTGTGGTACCGGGCCGTGGCAGGCGGTTCGAGGCCGAGCAGAAGGTTGCGATAGGCCACGCGTTCCGCGGTGAAGGTACGGCCCGCGGGCAACTCGTCCAGCCACAGTTGAGCCACGTCAGCGGTGGCGAATTCATGGCCATGCCGCTCCAAGAGCAGCAGGGCCAGCAGCGGATAGTTGAGGTCGTCGTCCTCCGGCATTCCGTTGATGTTCTCGGCGAGCGAGGTACTCCGGCTGCGCCGGTTCCAAGGCCACAGTTGTGTGATGGCGGGGGGCAGACCCACCTCCGTGAACCAGGTGTCCAGCGGCCAGTTGTCGGTGGCACGGGCGATGTCACGGATACCGGCGACCATCAGCTTCTCCACCGGCTTGCCCAGCAGGCAGCCTGCGGCCCGTCCCAGCCAGGCTCCGTGCAGCCGGTCGGTCAGGTCCTGGGGGCGCGCCAGGGAGCCCGGACCGACAGGCCAGCGGGGACAGGCGGCTCGGATCGCGTCCAGTCCGGTCGGCTCGTCGATGGCCAACGGTGAGCGCAACAGGGCGAGTTCTCCAAGGAGCTGTCCGGCCAGGGCGCGCAGTTGGGGGCCACCGGGACGATCGGAGGACCCGGCCCGCGAAGGCGCCACCTGTCCGCCCGACATGGCCCAGCGCCGGGCGATGGCGGAGGCGTCCCGGCCGTCCTGGGCAGCCTGTCGCAGCTCGTGACCGACCAGGTCTTCGGGCTGCACCCAGGTCAGGCGCAGCCGGGGTTCGGAGCCAGTCATCGGGCACCCGCGATCGCACCAAACGCGGCCTCGTGGGCTTTCCGACGCTCAACATCGCGCAGGAACACCTCACGGGCGACCTGCGCAAGGGTTGCAGCCGGCGTTTCGAGATTCAGCCGGCTGGCCGTCGCCACCTCACGGCTCCATTCGGCCGGGATGGCGGCATTGCCGTGGAGGGCTCCCACGAGCGCGCCGCTCATCGTGGCGATCGAGTCACAGTCCCGCCCGTAGTTGACCGACCCCAGCACCGTCTTGCGATAGTCGCCGTCACCGATGAGGAGCAGACCGAGCGCGACAGGAAGCTCTTCGATGGCATGCAGCCGCGAGGGGCGCCTCGCCCCGAGGGAGGGTTTGCGATATTCCGGACCGACTGTGTCGAAGGGCTCGACAGCAGCCCGCAGAGCAGGAAGCGCGTCCTCCCAGTCGCTGTACTTCTCAGCCGTCTCGCATACCGCCTCGATGGCAGTACGGGTACCGTCCTTGGCCAGTACCAGGCAGTCCTCGACGACGGTGCGCACCGTGGCGCGCGGGGTAAAGGCCGAGGCGACCGCTGCAGCGAAGACCCCTGCGGCCTCCCTGCCGTAGGAGGACTGGTGGGCGCCGGCGACGTCGATCGCCTCGGCGTAGGCACGGCGCGGGTTGCCGGCGTTCACTATGCCGACTGGCGCCATGTACATCGCCGCACCGCAGTTGACAATGTTGCCGACGCCCGCCTCACGGGGGTCCACATGCCCGTAATGCAGGCGGGCGACAATCCACTTCTCGGCGAGGAAGATGCGCTGCAGGGGCAGCGCCTCAGCCTCGAATTCGGGGATCCACACCGGGTTGCCCATGAGTTCGGGAACAAGGTGGTCGGCGACAGCGTACGCATCGAGGTGATCGCGGACCCGATCGTAGACGCGGACCAGGGCATGGGTCATCAAAGTGTCGTCGGTGACGTGCCCATCACCCTTGTGATACGGCGCGATGGGGCGGGCAGTGCGCCAGTTCTCGTAGAACGGCGCGACGATACCTTGCACGGGACCGCCGTGGCGTTCCGCGATCTGCTCCGTGGTCCACCCCTCGACAGCACCCCCGAGGGCGTCGCCGACCGCCGCTCCCACCAGGCAGCCTCGGGCACGATCTTCAAGAGTCAGCATGGCGAATCCGTTCCTTCCTTGAAACGCCGCCCTCGGACAGGGCGACGGCGTAGGCCAATTCATCGGCCAGCACAGCCAGCTGGAGCCCAGCAGTGTCGGGCAGCACACAACCGGCAAGCTCACCGCAGGCGTCGCGCCACGACAGGGGCAGCGCGACCGCACCGCCCAGTGCACCGGTGAGTGCCCCCACCAGGGCGGGCGCCGAGTCGGCCACCCGCGACAGGCAGGCGGCCATCGGCACCGCCTCGGCGATGCGGCCTTCCGAGGCCAGGCAGAGCGTCAGCGCCACCGGTACGGTCTCGGCGGCGGCAATGCCGTAGCTGTAGATGTGGTCGACGATCTGATGCTCGAGAAGCGGGATCAAGGCGAACGCGTCGCCCCCGGCGCCCTCCAGCCCCCGGGCCAACTCGAGTGCGTGCTCAGTGTTGCGCCGGACCTCACTCCCGTCGGGCAGCTGCTCAAGCGCCAGAGACACAACGCCCGGTGCCGGCGTGCCGCCCAGTGCGGCGGCCACCGCGGCGGCCATGGCGCGCGCGCCGTAAACGCCGTCGTCGTCCTGGGTGTAGCGCGCGTCGTGCTCGGCCAGGTCCGCGGCTGCAGCCGGATCGCCGGGATGGACGGTGGCAAGGACTGCTGCGCGCACGCACGCGGCATCGTCGAAGAAGTGCGGATTGTCATGACCGGTGGCGGGCGGCCGCAGACCGGCAGCGAGATTGCCCAGCCCGGCCCGTACTGATATCCGTGCGCGAATGGGGAGTTCGGCGTCCTCCACATCGAGTGCCTCCTGCCGAGCAGCTGTCACTTGCTCCGCGAGGGCCACCCAGGCCTGGTCGAGCGAGGTGCGGACACGCCGGTCCAGATCTTCACCGGTCTGCGCATCGGCGGCAGCCGCAAGGATCGCGCAAGCGGTGAAGGCCGCCCACTCGGCGTCATCCGACGGCCCCATGCGCAGCGCCTGCGGGGGCTGGTTGAGGGCGACGGGCACCGGCAGGGTCGTCGTTTGCTGTTGCTCCGCAAAAGTATCCAGTTCACGGGCGAGACGCCGCGTCCATCGGGGGAGCCGGGCCGCGCGGTGGCGGGCGGAGGGCCAGCCGGCGGCATCGCCGGCGGCAATGCCAAGGAGGAGGCCCGCAATCCGGTCGGCAAGCCGGGGCTGGTCCATCATGCGGCCCATTCCCCACTGTGCGGGGTCAGGCGGTCGGCGATGTCCAGCACGTGCAGGCCTGCCATGGAGGGCAGACAGCTGCCTCGGACCGGGCCGATGGCCTGCGCCCACGCTTCGGGGATCACGTCCGCGCCGCCCAGCGTGCCGGCCAAAGCGCCGGCGATGGCAGCTGTCGTGTCGGCATCACGGCCCATGTTCACCGCCGTCAAGACCGAGGTCACGAAATCACCTTCGGCGGCCGCCACAGCCCCGAAAGCAAGTCCGACGGCCTCCGGAGCCAGATCGGTCCAGGGATAGCCGGCCACCACCACGGACGAACGCACCGCCCGTTCGGTCTCCAGCGGACTACAGCCTTCCAGTCGGGCAGTGGTGCCCGCGTGCATGGCTCGACGGATGGAGCGGGCCGTCCAGGAGTCCTCCGGGATCGTCATCAGTCCCTGGTGCAGAGACGCGTGCCAGCCCAGACCGGTCATGGCTGTGGCAACCGCCGCGGCCACGACCTGCCCTCCGTACAGACCCTCACCGTCGTGGCTGACCGATCCGTCGATCGCCACCAGGCGAGCGGCCTCGTGGGAGTCACCCGGCGCAAACACCCCGAAGGGCGCGGCCCGCATGGCCAAACCGTCGCTCCAGGCATGGCGGTGCTGTGCACTGACGGGCGCGGCGAGCCCGCGGCGCAGGTTCTCCAGGGTGCCGCGCTCGCTGAACCCCGCGCCCCTGAAGGGCCCTTCGTCGATGTCGGCGATCCATTCGTGCCAGGCAGCCTCCACGTCGGCAACGGTGAGCGCCGATCCGTGCGTGGCAAGGAGCAGGCCGGACAGGATCGCGTACTCCGTGTCGTCGGTGCCGGCGGGATCCGCCGTCACGAAGTCCTTGATACGGCCCCAGCGTTCGCGGATCTGCGACGGCTTGAGGTTCTCGGCCGGCGCGCCGAGTGCGTCACCCACAGCCAGGCCGAGCATGGCTCCGCGGGCGCGGTCCCGGCGAAGCGGGCGACGAGGAAGGGGCGGCCGGGTATCCGGAGGGTTCACGGCGGAGCTCTGGTTTCTCTTCGTAGGGTTCGTACGTCGGATGGTGCGGTTCAGCGCTGGTAGCGATCCAGGACCCGGCCCCCGTCGCGGACGAGCTTGTTGCGCAGGGCATCGAGCCCGATGGCACCGCTGTAGAACTCCTGGAACGCGGGGGTGGCGATCTTGTCCTTCCACTCGGCGTAGCCGCGCACGCCCAGTACAGGCGATGCCTGCAGACGGCCCGCGAGGGTCACACCGGTGCGCCAGCCGTGCTCATCAATGGCCAATTGGGGGTCCGTCAAGGCCTGCCGGCCGGTGGGCAGCAGCCAGTCGCCCTTGGCCAGGCGTGCCATGTGGGCGGGTTCGGCCATGAAGGCGATGAACTCCATCGCCGCCTGTTTCTGCCGGCAGTCCTCGGCAATGGACAGAGTCTGCGGGGAGACGCCCTGAGCCAGTCCCTCGGTGCCGGGCAACGGAAGGACTATCCAGTCAAATCCGTCCGGTGCTTGTTGCGAGACCTGCTGGCGGTACGCAAAGCCGAGCGGCACCATCGCGTACTTCCCGGCGAAGAATCCGGGCAGGGTGTCCGAGCCGCCCATGCCGAGGCTGCCGGGTGCTGCTGAACGTTCCTTGTTCACCTGTCGGTTGATGAACTCGGCGAGATAGCTGTCCCTGCCGCCGAAGCGGACCTCGTTGCGGCCGCCCACACGGTAGAAGACACGCCCGCCGGTCCCCAGGGAGAGATTGACGGACTGGGTGACGGGCTCCTTCATCGCCCAGGCGATGCCGTACTTCCCACCGCCGGAAAGGACCCGCGTGGTATCGCTGAACTCGTCCCAGGTCCAGGGCGTTTGCACTGTGGGAATGCGGGCTTTGGCCTTGCGCAGGAGGGCACGGTTGGCTATCAGTACGCGGGGCTCCTGAAGGAACGGCACCCCGTAGATGCCGCCGTTGAAGCGGGTCGTGTCCCAGGACTGGTCCGGGATGTCCTGCCGCAACGCGGCGGGCAGCAGAGGGCCAAGGTCGGCGAGGTAGCCGCCGCCGGCGAAGTCGGTCAGATCGTCGGCCGTGTTGTGGATGATGTCCGGGGCCGCGCCGCCTTCGAAGGAGGTGAGCAGCTGGTCATGCACGCTGTCCCAGCTGCCTTGGACGTACGTGACCGGGCTGTCAGGGCGGCGCCGGTTCCACTCGGCAACCAGCGCCTTGTTGGCCTCGACGGAATCCTTCTGCCAGGCCAGGCTCAGATACTGCAAGCCGTGGCCGCGTGCCCCTCGCGACGAGCTCCTGCAGCCGGCCAACGCGGTCGTGGCGGTCAGGGCCGCGGCGGCGGCGAAGGCTCGGCGACTGAGGGCGGACATCAGCCCTTCACCGCCCCGGAGAGCATGCCCGCTGTCAGCTTGCGTTGCAGCAGCGCGAAGAACAACAGGCTGGGGATAGTGGCCAGAACTGAGGCCGCGGCGAGCGGTCCGAGATCCGCTGCTCCCTCGGCGCCGAGAAACTTGGTGAGGATGACCGACATGGTCTGGTTCTCCGAGGACTTGAGCAGGACGAGGGCGAAGAAGAATTCGTTCCAGGCGCTGACGAAGGAGAACATCAACGTGGCCACCAGGCCCGGGGCGAGCAGCGGGAGGACCACGCTGACCAGGGTGCGTAGCCGCCCGGCGCCATCCACCGCCGCGGCTTCCTCGAGGGAGGGCGGCACTGCGCGGACGTAGCTCTGCAGCATCCACAGCGCGAACGGCAGGTTCCACACCACGTAGACAAGGACCAGGCCGGGTCGGGAGTCGATCAGGTGCAGGTTCTTGAGCACCAGGAACAGCGGGATGATCACCAGCACGAACGGGAACATCTGGCTGATCAGGATCCAGCCGGTGGCCGCCTTGCTCACCGCTGAGCGAAAGCGGACCAGCACATAGGCAGCGGGTACCGCGAGCCCTACCGAGATGAGCGCGGCGGAGCCCGCGATCAGCAGGCTGTTGAGTGCTGCACCGCCCAGTGGCTGCTGGTCGAAGGCCGAGCGGAAGTTATCCAGTGTCGGATGCTCCGGAACCCAGGTCGGGTTGATCGAGCCGAGCTCCTGGGGTGACTTGAACGCCGTGGACAGCAGCCACACGAGAGGAAAGGCCAGGAAGACGATGTAGCCGGCGAGAGCCAAATACTGGGCTCCCCGTCCGGCGAACCGACCGGCCCGGATGCGTATGGGCGCGCTGGCCATCACTGCCCCTCCTTCAGGCGATTGCGCAGGAAGACAGTGAGCAGCACCGCAAGCACCGCGATCATCACGCAGCCCATCGCCGCGGCATAACCGAACTGCCCGTACCTGAAGGCCTCTTCGTACGCGAAGAGCATCGGCAGCCGGGTCTGCCCCCCAGGGCCACCCTGCGTCAGGACGTAGACCAAACCGAAGGAATTGAAGTTCCAGATGAAGTTGAGGGCAGCGATCGCCAAGGCGACAGGCATCAGCGCGGGCCAAGTGACGGTGCAGAACCGGCGCCAGCGCCCCGCACCATCGAGCGAGGCCGCTTCGTGCAGTTCTGCGGACACGTTCTGCAGCCCGGCGAGCAAAGTCACGGTGGTCATGGGCATCCCGGCCCAAACACCTACGACGATGACCGCCGGAAGGGCATACGAAAAATTCGTCAGCCAGTCGATGTTGTGGCTTATCAGACCAAGGCTGGTCAGCGTGTGGTTCAGAACACCGGCGTCCTGGTGGTAGACGAGCCGCCACATGATGCCCACCACCACCTCAGGCATGGCCCACGGAATAAGCGCCAAAGTGCGCGGCAGCCAGCGGAATCGGAGGTTCTGGTTGAGCAGCAGTGCGAGGCCGAGGGCTAGGAGCAATTGCAGGGCAGTCACTGCAAGGGCCCAGATCAGGCCCACTCGGAAGGACTTCCAGAAGAGTCCGTCGTCCAGCAGGTCGCCGAAGTTCTGTCCGCCGATGAATTGCGTGGAGGTGGCTCGACCGGCCTGCGCATCGGTGAAGGCCAGAGATATTCCGTACAGAAGTGGCCCGACACTGATGAGCAGAATGGGGAGAAGAGCAGGAAGCAGCAGGAACCAGGCCCCGCGATCCAGGCCCAGGGCGCGCTTGCGTTCCTTGGGCGTACGCGGTGGCGGAGTGCCCGCAGAGGACACTTCCGTGTCAGCCACCGAGGTGGTCATCGTCACGCAGTCACCTCCGGCAGCGCATGTGGCTGATGGTCAGCAGTTCGCCCCAGCATTGGTCCGGACCGCTCCCTGCGCAGTACTCAAAAGTTGATCTTCAAGGGGCGAAAGTGGATCGATGGGTGACAGGCGACGGGCCGACCTCCGTCCCCCGCCCCAACTGCGGTAGAACAGCAGAATCTGCCCACATCGTCGGCCACTTCAGCACCATTGGAGGCACACGTGGATCCGGTCCCCATATCCGTCGAATCAGCCGCCCCCACTCGGGGCTCCTTGCTCACAGCCCTCCGGAGGGGCGAGCTTCAAGGGGCGCAGCTCATTGCGCGAGCGGACAGCGACGCATCGGTTGGCGACCTGTACGTCAGGGAATTCCTGTCGGCGATCCCTGCATTCACCGCCGCCAACAGCTCCACCCTGATGAAGCGGTTGGGCCTCGCGGAAACCCGGCGGCTGCGTAGCCTCACGCGTCGCCAACAATCCGTCCTCACAGCGGCTGTCAGTGCCGCGGAGTCCCTTACGAGATGAGACCCCGACGGGGCCGAAGGACATTCAAGTGTCATCCATCGACGACACGATCCGCCCACGCGATTCTGCAGACTTCGTGCCATGACCGTCCGGCCTCCGTCAGAAGCCCCGACCCGCCGCATCCTCGTCGTCGACGACGATCCGACCGTCGCGGAGGTCGTCACGGGATATCTCAAGCGTGCAGGGTTCATCGTCGACTGCGCGGCCGACGGGTTCACCGCGTTGAGTCATGCCGCCGCGGCACGGCCCGACCTGGTCGTCCTCGACTTGATGCTGCCGGGAATGGATGGATTCGAGGTGTGCCTCAGGCTGCGCATGGAAGGCCCACTTCCCGTAGTGATGCTGAGTGCTCAGGACGATGAGCGGCACCGGATTCGGGGACTTGAGATCGGTGCCGACGACTACGTGACAAAGCCGTTCAGCCCACGCGAACTAGTTCTGCGCATCAATGCGGTACTGCGTCGATCAACACCTGAGCCGCCTCGCACTGCCACGCTCAGCGAGGCCGGATTCGTACTCGACTACTCTGCGCGGCGGGTGAGCAGGGACGGCAAGCGCATCCCTCTCACCCCTCGCGAATTCGACCTTCTGTCACACTTCTTGCACCACCCAGGACAGGTGTTCAGCCGGGAAGAGCTCATACGCTGCGTATGGGGCTGGGAGTTCGGAGACCTCTCGACGGTGACGGTGCACATACGACGCCTGCGAGCAAAGGTGGAGCGTGACCCGGCGCAGCCCTCGCTGATCAGCACCGTGTGGGGTACGGGATACCGGTTCGATGCCCCGGCGGATGGCGAGTGATGTCATGCGCGACCTCATGATCATCGCCTTGTTCGCTGCCCTGGGCGCGCTTGCGGCCGGCATGATCGGCAACTTCGTATTGAGGCTGGTACGGCGCCGTTCTGCGGCCGTGGCAGTGGCTGTCGTAGCCACGGTGGCAGTCGGTGCCATGCTCGGTGGCACCCTCTCAGTGGCTCAGGCCATGTTCCTCTCGCCCCACGACCTGTCCGTCATCACCACGGTCTGCGCCATCTCGGCGGTGGTATCACTGTTCACCGCCGTACTGCTGGGTCGGCGGATGGCAGCAAGCAGCCAACAGTTGGTGCAGGCCGCCCGCAGCCTGGGTACGGACGGCAGTTTCGTTGCACCGAGCAACCCTGCAACAGCAGAACTGGCGGCCCTTGGGGAACAGTTGGCCGCTGCCGGCGCACAGCTCAACGCAGCGCGTGAGCGCGAGCGGACGCTCGAGGCATCGCGGCGTGAGCTCGTCACCTGGATGTCACACGATTTGCGCACGCCGTTGGCCGGCCTGAGAGCCATGGCCGAAGCATTGGAGGACGGAGTAGCCGACGACCCGTCGGCCTACCACAGGCGTATCCGCGTGGAGGTGTGCCGGCTGACAGATATGGTCAGCGACCTCTTCAACCTCTCTCGTATTCAGGCCGGGGCACTAACCCTGACTCGCAGCCGCATCTGCCTGCACGACCTCATCGACGACGCACTCTCCTGTGCGGATCCACTGGCCGAAGGCCGCGACGTGAAGCTGATCGGAAGCCACGTGGAGAACGCACCGATCGAAGTCGACGACAGCGAGATGTCCCGAGCTCTTCAAAATCTGCTCGCCAATGCGATTCGCCATACGCCATCCGGCGGCGAGGTTGTCCTGGTGGCACAACGCCAGGACGAGGACGTGGTCATCACCGTCACCGACGAGTGCGGAGGGATCCCACCGACGGACCTCCCTCGGCTCTTCGACGCAGGCTGGCGCGGGACCACAGCCCGGACGCCTCCTGGCGGAGCAGGCATCGGCCTAGCCATCGTCAAGGGGATCGTCACGGCACACGCAGGATCTGTGGCCGTGCACAACGTACCTGGTGGCTGCCGGTTCACACTGACGGTCCCGGCGCTCAACTCCGCTGACTGCGGCGTAAGCCCATCCGGCTGAGCAAGTCACTCGCACGTGGACCACGCAGGGCTCTCCGCGTGCGCAGTCTCCGCGCAGGGCATTGGCTCGTGGCACGGAGCACGGGCCTCCCCCACCTCTGGTGGCACTTCGGAAGTGCCGCCACCCGGGCTTCGGTGGAGGACACGCTCATGCGCACTACTCGAATATCCGCGCGCTGCGGACTGGTCGTCGCCGCTGTCGCGGTACCGCTCGCCCTGGCCGCAGGTCCCGCAACAGCTGCAGACATCAGTGTCAGCGTCACCGGGACAACCGTGACGGCCTCCACCACCGCCTGCCCGAACGGTGGCAAAGCTGCGCTGATGAGCAACGGCAGCGCAGACTTCGCCCAGGGCAAGCAGGTCGATCTGACGACAAGCAGCGCCGGCCAGAGCGCGTCATGGACAGGTGTCAGTCCAGGGACACACACTGTGGCCGTGGTCTGCACTGGCGGTGCATCAGCTGGCGCAGCTCAAGTGACGGTCTCCGGCACCGCGACCCCCACTCCGCGCCCCACGTCCACTGCCACACCCAGAGGCCTGGCACGTGGCGGCCTCGGCGGAGGCAATCAGGAAGACACCACCGGTCAGATCGCCATGGGCGCCGCAATCGCGGTGGCCACAGGCGTCGGCGGCACCTGGCTGATGCGTCGGCGCCGCAGCCGGCGGACACCGCCACCCGTCTGAGCGCGTGCGCGCACGGCTCCGCTCCGGCTTCTGGATGGTGAAGAGGCCGGAGCCGAGACCTCATCTCACGTCTCTTACCGACTTCGATTACGTTCCCGAGTGCGCCTGGAGGTCAGCCCGTGCCCCCCTCGCGAAGCCGCCTCCTCGGGCGTCGGCGCTCTGAATGGCACGACCACCAGGTCCGGGTGCCGGTGGCCGGGCTCACCGCGCTCGGCGTGCTGCTCGGGTCGTGGCTAATGGCTGAGGGGGTGCGAGCCCCGGAACCGCCGCCGCGTCCCGCGGCGGCGCAAGCTCAGAAGGCCGTCCACACCAACGCGCTCCCCCCTCTGCCTCCCTCGCGCCCCCTGCAGATCCGGATCCCGGCCATCCAGGTCGACGCTCCGCTTGTCGGTCTCGGCCTGGTGCCGAACGGGTCGCTCGATGTGCCGCCTGCGACGGACCCATGGCTGGCTGGGTGGTACGAGCAGGGCGTGACACCCGGTTCCACCGGTACGGCCGTCACCATCGGCCACCTCGACTCTGCGACGGGACCCGCAGTCTTCTACCAGTTGGGGGCGCTGCGCCGGGGTGATGTGATCGAGGTCGACCGGGAGGACGGGCGCACCGCGGTGTTCACCGTGGACGGTGTCGCTCTGTACGGGGCCGATGCGTTCCCCGACGCTCAGGTGTACGGCAACTCTGATCGGCCGGAGCTGCGTGTGATCACCTGCGGCGGGGCGTACTCGCGGTCCGCGGGAGGGTACTTGGCGAATACCGTGGTGTACGCGCAACTCAGTGGCGTGCGAGAGGCTACGACCTAGCCAGGCGGCTCTGGACTACACACCGGTGTCACTGATGCGGCCCGCCGGCCACGCGCACCTGCGGCGCAGCCGATCGCTGCCGGCTGACCACTCACGATCCTGACAGTGTCCGGTACGTCCAGGCCAGGAAGGCATGGGACGACAGGTCGGGCCGCCTGTGCAGCAGCCACGTCCAAGCCTGTTCCTATCCGCCATGCGGCTCCTGCCATTCAGCTCCCTCACATGTATAGCCAGCCAAGGGGTGTGTCGTGGCGGCGTACGCCAGACAGGACGGCCTCCCAGCGACTTCACACGACCCCGCGCCGCGCGCTACTAGCAGCATCGCGGTGACGCGCCGCGGAAGGTGGCCACGAGGGCCGAAAGACGGCCCTCTCCAGAGCGGCGAGCAACTCCCCCCTGGTCGAGGACACCGTGGGTGACGTCGCCTGGCAGGCCTGGCGGTCAAGCCGCCGTGCTGAATGCCGCACCACGTTCACGACGGCTCCTCCCCGGCCACCATGGCGCCAGGCGAACTGACTGCTCAAGGGGTGGCCACGTTGTAGAGGTCACACAATGGCCTCAGGGAGGGGCGGCCCGCAGGCACGTTACGCCATGCGGGTCGCGACACGGGCCCGGATCGCACAGCTGTTGAAAGTTAAACCAAA
>NZ_JAEIMH010000147.1:0-11739 GCF_016464295.1 Streptomyces sp. N35
TGTCAATCTGGCGTTGACTTTTGGCACGCTGTTGAGTTCTCAAGGAACGGACGCTTCCTTTGTACTCACCCTCTCGGGCTTTCCTCCGGGCTTCCCTTCGGTGTTTCCAACTCTATCAGACTCTTTCGGGCCCGATTCCCAGTCGGACTGGGATTCGCTTTCCGGGGTTTCCGCTTTTCGGCGGTTTCCCTTTCCGGCGAGACCGACTTTATCAGAGTTTCTCGACCGGTCTGACCGGCCTTGGATTCTGATGAATCGGAGAGGCTTCGTGAGGAATGAATTTCCTGCGAAGCATGTAGAGATGAAACTCTGCCGCCGAACCTGACCGGTTCCAGGCAACTGTTCGAATCTACCTCCCCCGTCCAGCCGTGTCAACGACTTTCTTGGGGCGGAGAGGACAGTAGCAGGTCAGACGGGTTGCACGCACATCACGCGGCGATCGGCACCGAGGCGCTCTGTTCGGGCTCCGCCACGTCTCCGCGCTCGCCGGCGCGGACCGCGCGTCCGCCCACCACGTACACGTAGAGGAGAAAGGCGAGTTCGGCGACGACGCCGATGGTGATGCGGGCCCACGTGGGCAGGCCGGACGGAGTGACGAAGCCTTCGATCGCGCCGGAGATGAAGAGGATGAGGGCCAGGCCGATGGCCATGCCCAAGGCCGCGCGCCCCTCTTCGGCGAGGGCTGTGCGGCGGGTGCGCGGACCCGGGTCGATGAGCGTCCAGCCGAGCCGCAGGCCGGTGCCGGCGGCGACAAATACGGCTGTCAGCTCCAGGAGACCGTGGGGCAGGACCAGGCCGAGGAAGGTGTCGAGGCGGCCCGCGGAGGACATCAGGCCGATGCCCACGCCCAGGTTGAGCATGTTGAGGAACAGGATCCAGATCACCGGGAAGCAGAGGAAGGCGCCCAGGACCAGGCACATCGCGGCTGCCTGGGCGTTGTTCGTCCAGACCTGGGCGGCGAAGGACGCGGCGGGGTGGCTGGAGTAGTACGTCTCGTAGTCGCCGCCGGGGCGGGTGAGCCGGCGGAGTTCCTCGGGGGCCGCGATCGCGGACTGGACTTCGGGATGGGTGGCGATCCACCAGCCGATCAGTGCGGCGACCAAGGTGGAGAGCAGGGCTGTGGGTACCCACCAGTGGCGGGTGCGGTAGATCGCGGCGGGGAAGCCGTTGCCGAGGAAGCTCGTGACGTCGCGCCATGAAGCGCGGCGGGTGCCGGTGACCGCGCTGCGTGCGCGGGCCACGAGCTGGCTGAGGCGGCCGGTCAGCTGAGGGTCTGGGGCGCTGGACTGGATCAGCGAGAGGTGGGTGGCGGTGCGCTGGTACAGCGCGACGAGCTCGTCCGCTTCTGCTCCGTTGAGCCGGCGCCGCCGGCTCAGGAGCGCGTCCAGGCGGTCCCATTCGGCACGGTGTGCGGTGACGAAGACGTCCAGGTCCATCCTGCGGCTGCTCCCCTTGCTGCGGCGCGATGTGCCCTCAGCTTGGCAGACTGTCCGGTCCAGGGGCAGTGCGGGGAAGGGCGGGACACGTGAGTGAGCTGGTGACCGGTGAGGCGGTGGCGCTCGAACTGCGCGCCGCGCGGCTGCCCAGCCGGGCTTTGGCGGTGATCATCGACCTGGCTGCGGCCTTCGGTGTGTACATCGCCGTGTCCGTGGCTCTGTTCGCCGCTGCCGGCTCCCTCGACGGCGCGGCGCAGGCGGCGATCTCGGTGGCCACGTTCGTGCTGGTCCTTGTGGGCGGGCCGATCGCGGTGGAGACGCTGAGCCATGGGCGTTCGCTGGGGAAGCTCGCCTGCGGCCTGCGCGTCGTACGCGATGACGGCGGGCCCATCCGCTTCCGGCACGCGCTGGTGCGCGGTGCGATGGGGGTGATCGAGATCCTCGGGACGGCCGGGGTCGTCGCGTGTATCGCCTCCCTGGTGTCGGCGCGCGGGCGGCGGCTCGGGGATGTGTTCGCGGGGACTCTTGTCGTACGGGAGCGGATCCCTGTGGCCCGTACCGCCTATGTGCCGCCGCCTCCGCCCTGGTTGATGGGGCGCTTCGCCGAGCTGGACCTGTCCGGCGTACCCGATGGGCTGTGGCTGGCGATCCGGCAGTACCTGACGCGGATGGGGCAGCTCGATCCGCAGGTGGGGTGGTCGATGGCGGCCCGGCTCGCGGCGGATCTCGCTGCTTGTACGGGGGCTGCTGCGCCGCAAGGGGTGCCGCCTGCCGCTTACCTGGCGGCTGTGGTGCACGAGCGGCAGGCTCGGGATGCGCGGAAGGCGTTCGGGGCGGTGCCGGGGTACGGAGTTCCCGGATCTGTGCCGGGGTACGGAGTTCCCGGGGCTGTGTCGATCGGTTCTCCGGTGCCGGGTGGTGCCGGTCAGGTGCCGCCGGGGGCCTTCGCTCCCCCTTCTGGGCAGCCCACCTACCAGCCGGCTCAGCCCTCCTACGGGCCCTCCGCCGCCGAGCCGCCGGGTGCCGCGCCGCAGGACGTGCCGCCCAAGACCGGTTTCGCGCCGCCTGCTTGAGCGGGTGTGGGCTCGGCCCTCTCGTAACGCCCTTGCCTGAGAGCGGACTTACGGGAACACCGACGGCGGTGACTCCAGATCCTCGAGCTCGATGCCCGGTGCTGCGAGCACCACGTCCCCGGCGAGGTGCACGGCGTGCTGCTCCCCCGTGTCCAGGTCGCTGACCTGGTATTCGTCCACGGCCAGCGGGCCGTTGTCAGTGGCGTGTGTTTCGCTTTTCAGCAGTGACCAGGACTGGTCGAGGGTGCGCGGGGCGAGCACGGGGTCGGTGAAGCGGACGAGGCGGACGCGCTTCGAGGGGGAGTCGGGGGTGAGACGCAGCAATCGGGCTGTGGCGATCAGGAACACGGGTGAGGCGCCGCTGAAGGCATGGGCCCGGACATTGCCTTCGGTGGCGTGCTCGCCGGTGGGATCGGTGCGCACCCAGGTCACGCCGTCGATGGCGGCGCCGCGCACCTGCCAGTCACTGGCGTGGAGTTCCAGACGGATCGGGCGGCCCAGCTCGTCGACGGCCAGGTCGACGGAGCCGGTGAAGTCGCCGGAGGGGGAGGTCAGTTGGGAGACGTAGCGCCAGCCGGAAGGGCCGGGTGCGCAGTGGAAGTGCTCTTCACCGAGGGGGGTGTGATCGTGCGGATCATGGAGCGAATAACGGCCGCGGGGCATGAGGTCGGGTCCTTGCTGGGTCCTGTGCGGGCCGTGACCGGGCCTGCACGCGGGCAGGCCCCCGCCTGAGGGGCGAGGGCCTGCGTTTGCGCCAAGTGCTCCGCCGGTGACGGCTGTTGACGTCGACCGATGACAGCTGCTCCTGCCGATCGGCGACGGCTTTCGCCACGGGCGACCTGCCGGCTGTACGTCTTTGTCCTGCTCGCAGGGGCGTACGGGCCGGCAGGCACCCGGGCGGTACGGGCCGTCGGTGGAGGGATCAGTAGCGGTAGTGGTCCGACTTGTACGGGCCCTCGACCTTGACGCCGATGTAGTCGGCCTGCTCCTGGCGCAGTTCGGTGAGCTTCACACCGAGCGCGTCCAGGTGGAGGCGGGCGACCTTCTCGTCGAGGTGCTTGGGGAGCACGTACACGTCGGTCGGGTACTGCTCGGGCTTCGTGAACAGCTCGATCTGGGCCAGGGTCTGGTCCGCGAACGAGTTGGACATCACGAAGGACGGGTGGCCGGTCGCGTTGCCCAGGTTCAGCAGGCGGCCCTCGGACAGCACGATGAGGACCTTGCCGTCGGGGAACTTCCAGGTGTGGACCTGCGGCTTGACCTCGTCCTTGACGATGCCCGGGATCTGCGCGAGGCCGGCCATGTCGATCTCGTTGTCGAAGTGGCCGATGTTCCCGACGATCGCCTGGTGCTTCATCTTGGCCATGTCGGAGGCCATGATGATGTCCTTGTTGCCGGTCGTCGTGATGAAGATGTCGGCCTTGTCGACGACCTCGTCGAGCGTGGTCACCTGGTAGCCGTCCATCGCCGCCTGCAGCGCGCAGATCGGGTCGATCTCGGTGACGATGACGCGGGCGCCCTGGCCGCGGAGCGACTCCGCGCAGCCCTTGCCCACATCGCCGTAGCCGCAGACGACCGCGGTCTTGCCGCCGATGAGGACGTCGGTGGCGCGGTTGATGCCGTCGATCAGCGAGTGGCGGCAACCGTACTTGTTGTCGAACTTCGACTTCGTCACGGCGTCGTTGACGTTGATGGCCGGGAACAGCAGCGTGCCGTCACGGTGCATCTCGTACAGCCGGTGCACACCGGTCGTGGTCTCCTCGGTCACGCCGCGGATCTCCGACGCGAGCTTCGTCCACTTGTCGGAGCCCTCGGTGATGGTGCGGTTGAGGAGCTGCAGGATGACGCGGTGCTCGTCGTTCTCGGCGGTGTCGACCGAGGGGACCTTGCCGGCCTTCTCGTACTCGACGCCCTTGTGGACGAGGAGGGTGGCGTCGCCGCCGTCGTCGAGGATCATGTTCGGACCGCCGGTGGGGGTGCCGGGCCAGGTCAGCGCCTGCTCGGTGCACCACCAGTACTCCTCGAGCGTCTCGCCCTTCCAGGCGAAGACCGGGACACCCTGGGGGTTGTCCGGCGTGCCGTTCGGGCCGACGGCGATGGCCGCGGCGGCGTGGTCCTGCGTGGAGAAGATGTTGCAGGACACCCAGCGGACCTCGGCGCCCAGGGCGACCAGGGTCTCGATGAGCACGGCGGTCTGCACGGTCATGTGCAGGGAGCCCATGATGCGGGCGCCCGCCAGCGGCCGGCTGGCGGCGAATTCCTTGCGGATCGACATCAGGCCGGGCATCTCGTGCTCGGCGAGGGTGATCTCCTTGCGGCCGAACTCGGCCAGCGAGAGGTCGGCGACCTTGAAGTCCTGTCCATTGACAAGAGTGGTCATGTGAGGCTGCTCCCAGATCGGAGACGGTTTGCGGGCATGGAGCGGCTGCGGCGCGGGCACGCGACGCGCAGGCACAACACCAGCCCGCGCAGGCACACAGAAATGCACCCGGTAGCTCGCAGCGCAGTCCGTCGGAGGCCCTCTCTCCCTCGGACGGCCCAATCGCGGGGCCGCCCGACCGCCATCAGCAGCGACGTCTGTCAGGTCACGAATCTACACCGATCGGCCCAGCGGGCAGTAGCCCGCCCCCGGCACGTAGCCTCGTGGGCTGCGGGGCCCGGAAGGCTTGTCGGGGGCAGGCCTTCTAGACTTTTGCCCACAGGCCTGGCTATAGGGTCCCAGACCGCCTATAGCAGGATGTAGTAGGCCGAAAGCCGCACTCCGGTGCGGTGCCGACGAACGCTTGAGGAGATATACGTGACCAGTCCAGCGCAACCCCCCGCAGGCGTGGGGCCCGATGGGCGGAAGCTCAAGCTGCTCGCGGTCACCGCGTGCCCGACCGGTATCGCTCACACGTATATGGCGGCCGAGAAGCTGCAGCAGGCGGCCGAGGGGCTCGGCGTCGACATCAAGGTGGAGACGCAGGGTTCGATCGGCGCCGAGAACGTCCTCACTGACAACGATGTCAGAGAAGCGGACGGCATCATCGTCGCCGCCGACAAGGAGGTCGACCTCGACCGCTTCGCCGGCAAGAAGCTCCTGACGGTCCCGGTCGCGGACGGTATCCACCGTCCCGAGCAGCTGATCGCCGAGGTGCAGAGCGCCAAGGTCTACTCGGGCGGCGGCTCCGGCGGCGCGGCGGGCGGTTCCGGCGGCGGTGGCGGTGCGGGCGGCGGCAAGGAGCGCAGCCTCGCGTACAAGGCACTGATGAACGGTGTCTCGTACATGATCCCGTTCGTCGTGGTGGGTGGTCTGCTGCTGGCGGTCTCGCTGTCCCTGGGCGGGCACGCGGACGCCAAGGGCGGCCTTGTGGTGCCCGAGGGCACCTTCTGGTTCTACGTGCAAAAGCTCGGCGAGACCGGCTTCAAGCTGATGCTCCCGATCTTCTCCGGCTATATCGCCTACGCACTCGCGGACCGGCCCGCGCTCGTGCCGGGCATGATCGGCGGTTTCCTCGCCGCCGATGCCACCAGCATCTACGGCGCCGATGCCAACGCGGGCTTCCTCGGCGCCATCGTCACCGGTTTCATGGCCGGTTACCTGGTGATGTGGATCAAGAAGGTCAAGGTCCCCAAGGTCGTTGCGCCGATCATGCCGATCATCGTGATCCCGATCGTCTCGACGCTGGTCGTCGGCCTGCTCTACATCTACTTGATCGGCCAGCCGGTCTCCTGGCTGTTCACGCAGCTGCAGGACTGGCTGAACGGCATGACCGGCTCCAGCGCGATCGTGCTCGGCGCCATCATCGGTCTCATGATCGCCTTCGACATGGGCGGGCCGGTCAACAAGACGGCGTTCCTCGTGGCCGTGGGTCTCATCGGCACCAACAACGCCGTGATGGGTATGGCCGCGGCCGCGATCCCCGTCATGCCGCTCGGCCAGGGTCTGGCCACGCTGCTGCGCAAGAAGCTCTATTCGCAGGAGGAGCAGGAGACCGGTCTCGCGGCTCTGTTCATGGGCTTCTTCGGTATCTCCGAGGGAGCGATCCCCTTCGCGGCAGCACGACCAGCCCAAGTCATCCCGGCGAACATGCTCGGTGGCGCGGTCGCCGGTGCCATCGCGGGTGTGGCGGGCGTCGAGGACTCCGTGCCGCACGGTGGGCCGATCGTCTCGCTGTTCGGTGCCATCAGCGGTGTGCTGATGTTCTTCGTCGCGATCATCGCCGGTACGGTCGTCACAGCACTGACCACCAACGCTCTGATCGGCATCAAGGCCCGCAAGGAGGCCGGCAAGGCAGCCGAGCTCGGCGGTCCCGAGCCCGCGATGGCCGGAGTCGGTGCGGGCGCGCAGTCCGCCGGAGCCGCTGCGGCGGCCGCCGGTACCGCCTCCCCCGCCACCCCCGGCGGCGCCAAGTCCGCCCGGGTCGCCACTGCGGGTACTGCGGGCTCCGCACCCGCCGACGAGGTTCTCTCCGGCTATCTCACCGAGCAGACCGTCAAGGTCCAGCTCGCCTCCGACGACAAGGAGGCGGCGATCCGTGAGATGGCCAACATGCTGGCCACCACCGGCAAGGTGACCGACACCGAGGAGCTCGTGCAGACAGCGCTGCGCCGCGAGGCTCAGGGCACCACGGGCCTCGGCGAGGAGATCGCCATCCCGCACGCCAAAACCGATGCGGTCACCGCCCCGATCGTCGGGTTCGCCCGGTCGTCCGAGGGCGTGGAGTGGGGTTCGCTCGACGGTACGAAGGCCAAGTTGATCTTCATGATCTCCGTGCCGGAGGCCGCCGCCGGTGATGAGCATCTGCGGATCCTCGCGCTGCTCTCCCGCAAGCTGATGGACACCGGCTTCCGCGAGCGGCTGCAGTCGGCGCCGGACGAGGCGGCGATCCTGGACGTGCTGCGCGAGATCCAGTAGCGCCCGCCCGGCACACCCCGTTCTCGTACGTACGGCTACTGCCCGTCCTCGTACAGCTGGAGCCCGTCCTCGTACAGGAAGAGCCCTCCTCGTACAGGAAGAAATCAGTGACCGGCAGGCCCGCCGGGCGACTTCGCCGGGTTGCCGCCGGCCTCGGCCGCCGACTCGCTGTAGATGTCCGGCTCGAGGTAGATCACGCGGGCGATCGGCACGGCGGTACGGATGCGCTCCTCGGCGGCGTTTATGGCGGCGGCCACCTCGGCGGCCGTGTCGTCGTGCTGGACCGCGACCTTGGCGGCGACGAGCAGCTCTTCCGGGCCGAGGTGCAGCGTACGCATGTGGATGATGCGGGTGACCGTGTCGCCGTCGACGATCGCGGCCTCGATCTTGGCGACCTCCTCCGTCCCCGCGGACTCACCGAGGAGCAGTGACTTGGTCTCGGCCGCGAGCACGATCGCGATGATGATCAGCAGGATGCCGATGCACAGGGTGCCGATGCCGTCCCAGACGCCGTCGCCGGTGGCGAGCGCGAGGCTGACGCCGACGAGGGCGAGGATCAGACCGACGAGCGCACCGAGGTCTTCGAGGAGGACGACGGGGAGTTCGGGCGCCTTGGAGCGGCGGATGAACTCCTTCCACGACTGCTTGCCGCGGATCGCGTTCGACTCCTTGATGGCCGTACGGAAGGAGAAGGTCTCCGCGATGATCGCGAACACCAGGACGCCGACCGGCCAGTACCAGTGCGTGATCTCGTGCGGGTGCTTGATCTTCTCGTAGCCCTCGTAGATGGCGAACATGCCACCGACCGAGAAGAGCACGATCGAGACGAGGAAGGCGTAGATGTAGCGCTCGCGCCCGTACCCGAAGGGGTGTTGTGGCGTGGCCGCGCGCTGGGCCTTCTTGCCGCCGAGCAACAGCAGGCCCTGGTTGCCCGAGTCGGCGAGCGAGTGGACGCTCTCCGCGAGCATCGACGAGGAGCCACTGAAGATGAAGGCCACGAATTTCGCTACCGCGATGGCGAGGTTGGCGGCGAGTGCCGCCACGATCGCCTTGGTGCCGCCTGACGCGCTCATCTAGCCCGATGTCCCTTCGCACTGCTGCCGCGTACGCCGTGTACGCAATGGACCGCACGACCGCTCAGGGCCGTGCGGTGCGCCATTGTTGCAGCAGTCGGAGCGGACGGCGCGTCAGGCCACCACGGTGGCGCGGAACATGGTGCCGTTTCCGGAAATCTCGGCCGTCTCACCCGCGGGGACGAAGACGGACTGGCCGGGAGCGAGTCCGAACTCCCCCGCGGTCACCGTGCCCGCCGTGCACAGCAGGATCTGCGGCGTACGGGCGGTCACCTCGCGCGCGGCGGAGCCCTCCGCCAGGACGTAGCGCGAGAGCCGGAACTCGTCGATCGGGGTCTCGTAGACCTCCTCGCCGTCGGACCCGGCCTCGGGGCGCAGGACGCCCGGGTCGGTGGCCTCGAAGCGGACGATGCGCAGGAGTTCGGGGACGTCGACGTGCTTGGGGGTGAGGCCGCAGCGCAGCACGTTGTCGGAGTTGGCCATGATCTCGACGCCGAGGCCGTTGAGGTACGCGTGCGGGACGCCGGCGCCGAGGAACAGGGCTTCGCCGGGCTGCAGTTGGACGTAGTTGAGCAGCATCGCGGCGATCACGCCGGGGTCGCCCGGGTAGTGGCGGGCGATGCTCGCGTACGGGGTGTAGGCGCCGCCGAGGCGTTCGGCCGCGGCGGTGGCCTCGGTGACCGTGGCGGTCATGGCGTCCTTGTCGGCGCTGAGCACGGCGGTGAGCACCTCACGGAGGGCGGCCTCCTCGGGCTGTGCGTGCAGCAGGTCGACGTAGGGCTTGAGGGAGTCGACGCCGAGGCCGGCCAGCAGGTCGGCGGCCTCGTTCGGGTCACGGAAGCCGCACAGGCCGTCGAACGGGGTGAGCGCACAGATCAGTTCGGGCTTGTGGTTGGCGTCCTTGTAGTTGCGGAACGGGGCGTCGATGGGGACGCCGCGCTGCTCCTCGTCCGCGTAACCCTCCTTCGCCTGCGCGAGGTTGGGGTGCACCTGCAGCGAGAGCGGGGCGCCGGCGGCGAGCAGCTTGAGGAGGAACGGCAGCCGGGGGCCGAACTTCGCCACGGCCTCGGCGCCCAGTTCGGCTTCCGGGTCGGCGTCGATGACCTCGTTGAGCGGGCCGCGCTCCAGGAGCGAGGGGGCGCCGGGGTGGGCGCCCATCCACATCTCGGCCTGCGGTTCGCCGCTCGGCTCCACACCGAGCAGCTGAGGGATCGCGGTGGCCGATCCCCAGGCGTACGGGCGGATGGTGTTGCTGAGGCGGTCCATGAGGGGATTTCCTTCGTACGTACGGGAATCAGGCGCCTGGGACGGGCACCGGGAGGCCGGTTGAGGTGACGCTCATGATCGTCCCCCCGAGGCGAGCGCCAGGTAGACGGCGGCGAAATCCGTGACGGCGATCAGCTCCGCCAGGGTTTCGAGAACGCTGCCTTCCTGAGGTTCGAGCTCGCTGATCGCGATGTCGTGGCCGAGCGCGAGTTCACGGGCGGCCGGGGCGGCGCTCAGACCGCCCGTGGGGGCGTCGCGCAGGAGGACGGCGCGGGCGCGCATCGCCTGCGTCTCCTCCACGCGGTCGCGGAAGAAGTCGTCCGGGTCACCGCCCGCGGCGAGGTTGCCGGTCAGGAGAGCGCCGTGGGCGGGCAGGGCCTCGGGCAGTTCGCCGGCGAGGGCGGCGCGGCCGGCGATCTCGGCGAGCATCGCGGCGAACCGGCGGCCGACCGGGCCCGCGGGCGGGCCCTCGGTCCAGATCAGCGGCAGGGAGTCGTCGAGCTCGGCGGCGAGGGTCTTGGCCGGGTTGCTGTACGTGGCGATCGCGGGGCCGCAGCGTTCCGCGGTGCTGTCGAGGCGGTCGGCGACCTTCTGCAGGGTCTCGGGCGAGGCTTCGATCAGGTCGGCGCGGTCGAGCAGTGCGAGCAACGGGGTGAGCAGCGCCCACAAGGCGTCGGGGCCCGCGGCCGCGCCCTCCTCGTACTCGGCGTGGAGGCTCTTCGCCATCGGTACGGCCAGGCCGTGCTTGGCCGCGACCGTCTCGTGCAGCGGGGTTCCGGCGGGAGCCACCGAGGTGACCGCGCAGCCCCTTCGGTACGCCTGCTCGGCGAGGAGTTCGAGACCGGGCTCGGTGCCGTCCGGGGTGGCGATCAGGAGCAGGTCGACCGGGCCGGCCCAGCCGGGCAGGGCCCAGCGCAGGGCTCCGGCGGCGGGGGCCACGCCGGTGGGCTGCAGCCTCGTGACCGGGCAGGCTCCCCCGGCGAGGGTGGCGATCAGGTCGGCGACGCATACGGAGGCGGCGCCTGGGCCCGCGATGAGGATCGCCCGGGGGCGGCCCTCGGGGCGCAATTGGCTGACGCCGGCTTCTTCCGCGAACCGCACCGCGGTACGCACCCTGGCGCCCGCCTCCGCCGCGCCACGGAGGAGGCCTCTGCGGTCGGCGCGGGCGAGGGCGTCGGGGGTGTCCAGCAGCGAATCGTCTAGCACGGGCGGTGGGCCTCCGATCGCTGGGTGCCGGGTGGCTTTGGCTTGTGCGGGTGGCTTTGGCTTGTGCGGGTTGCTTCGGCTTGTGCGGGTGGCTTCGGCTTGTGCGGGGGTTTCGTGCCGGGCGCTGCGGCTTTTCTCGTACGAGGTCGGGGGTGGCCTCCGTCGTACCGCGCGCCCGTACCGCGCGCCGCGGCCGGTGTCAGGCCGGGCGGCGGGCCTCGTCGACGAGCAGGACGGGGATGCCGTCTCGGACCGGGTAGGCCAGGCCGCAGTCGGTGCCGGTGCAGATCAGCTCGGCGTCCGCCTCCTTGAGGGGGGCGTGGCAGGCCGGGCAAGCGAGGATCTCGAGGAGTCCGGCTTCGAGCGGCATGGTGGGTGTCCGTCCCTTCGAACAGGTGGTTTGACCACGTCAGGGTATCGCTGTGTGGGGTGGGGTGCGGGGTCTTGGGGTGGGGTGGGGGCTCGGGCCGGGGGCGGGCCAGGGTGGGTGCGGAGTCGGGCGGGGGTGGGTGCGGGCTCGTTGCCGGGTGCGGGCTGGTTGTGCCTGCGGCGGGCCGTTCCCCCCACCCGCCCCTTCCCGAAACCGGGGGCTCGCCCCCGGGCCCCCCCGGCGGGGGGCCCCCTGGGGGGGTGGGCCCGCGATGGGGTCCGCCCCTGGTGGGTGGGCCGCGGGGGCTGCGCCCCCTGCACCCCCCTTGGGGCTTCGCCCCTTGCCCTCACCGAGGGCTCCGCCCCCGGACCCTGGCACCCCCGAACCCCGGCTGCTCGAGCCCCGCAGGGGCCGAAAG
>NZ_JAEIMH010000148.1:0-11564 GCF_016464295.1 Streptomyces sp. N35
GTCGGGGGCGCGGCGGGCGGTTTTGGCCCCCCGGGAGGCGCCCGGCATCGGCCCCGCCCGGCTGGCGCGCGATGCGCTCCTGGACCGGGTGGCCGAGGCAGGACGCGACCCCCAGGAGGTACGGGTGCTCCTGCGCGTCGCCGTCGATCTCTGCGCCGGGCTCCTGGCGGCCGCCGAGCCGGCCGGCGGGCTCCGCTTCGCCGGGGCGGCCACGGCGCTCGCCCCGCTGCTCGCCCGGTGGCACACGGCGAGCGGCGTCGACGGTTTCCATCTCGTGCCCACCGCTGTCGTGACCGAACTGCCGCTCCTGGTGCACGGCCTCGTCCCCCGGCTGCGCGAAGCCGGGCTGTTCCGGGCCGGCTACACCGGGCGCACGCTGCGCGACCACCTCGGTCTGGCCCGGCCGGCGAGCCGCTACGCGGAGACCGTCCGATGACCACCGACCGAACCACCGCGCCGCGCGGGCAGGTGCGTCTCCCTGACCGAGACCGAACCGCCGCTCCGCGCAGTCAGGTTCATCTCCCTGACCGAACCACCCCTCAGCGCAGGCAGGTTCACCTCGCCGCACATTTCCCGGGCGTCGACAACACCACGGTGTGGACGGATCCCGAATCGGGCAGCCAGGTCGACTTCTCCACGTTCCGGCATCTCGCCCGCACGGCGGAGCGCGGCAAGTTCGACTTCCTGTTCCTGGCCGAAGGGCCGCGGCTGCGGGAACGCGAGGGGCTGATGCATGACCTGGACCTCGTCGGCCGCCCGGACCGCCTGACCGTCCTGAACGCGGTGGCCGCGGTGACGGCGCGTCTGGGCCTGGCCGCGACCGTGAACACGACCTTCAGTGAACCGTACGAACTGGCCCGCCGTCTCTCCTCGTTGGACCATCTGTCGGGCGGGCGCGCGGCATGGAACGTGGTCACCGCCTCGGATGCCTTCACCGGCGAGAACTTCCGGCGCGGCGGCTCCCTGGGCCGCGCCGGCCTCCCCGAAGTTCTCGGCTCCGCTCGAACAGGGGGGGCCCCTATCCGCCGCGCCCCGGAGGTCGTGGACGTGGCCCGCGCGCTGTGGGACGCCTGGCCGCCGGACCGCACCCCGCGCACCGTGCGGCACAACGGCCCGCGGTTCGACCTCGCGGCGCGCCCCGCTCTGCCGCACTCGCCGCAACGGCACCCCGTCCTCATCCAGGCCGGGGACTCCGACGAGGAACGTGAGTTCGCCGCCCGCGGCGCCGACGTCGTCTTCAGCCGCCACGGGAGCCTTGAGGCGGGCCGCGCGTTCCACACCGACGTCAAACGGCGCCTGGCCCGCTACGGGCGCCGGCCCGAGGACCTGTTGATCCTGCCGGCGGCCACGTTCGTACTCGGTGACACGGACGCGGAGGCGCAGGAGCGCGCCGCACACATCCGCCGTCAGCAGGAGGAAAAGCGGCTGTCCATACGGGAGTTGGCCATCGAGCAGACCGCCCGGCAGCCCTTCGTCGGCACCCCGCAGTCCGTGGCCGCGGCCATCGACACTCACGTACAGGCCGAGGCCGCCGACGGCTTCCTCCTCGTGCCGCACCTGACGCCGGGCGGCCTGGACGCGTTCGTCGACCGGGTCGTACCGCTGCTGCAGGAGCGCGGTGTGTTCCGCGCCGACTACGCGGGCACCACTCTGCGCGACCATCTGGGCCTGGCCCGCCCCGGCTCCGTGAGAGAGGAAGGGGCCGCGTCATGAAGTTCCTGGCCCACCGTTCCCCTGGGGCCCGGTGCTCCACGCTCCCGCTCCCGCTACTCCCCTGACGCGCTGACCCACCGAGAAAGGTCCCGCCATGGCCACCATCCTGTCCGTCTCCGGAAGCCCTTCCGCCACCTCCCGTACCGCCCGGCTCCTTCGCCATCTGGACGAACGGCTTGCCTCGCAGGGGCACGAGGTGATTCCCCTGGACGTGCGCACCCTCCCGCCCGAGGCCCTGCTGCACGCCGACTTCGCGCACCCGGCGATCGTCGAGGCCACGGCCCTGTTCGGGCGGGCCGACGGCGTGGTGATCGGCACCCCCGTCTACAAGGCCGCCTACTCCGGTCTCCTCAAGTCCCTTCTCGACCTGCTCCCGCAGTACGCCCTCAAGGACAAGACGGTGCTGCCGCTCGCCACGGGCGGCACCACCTCGCACGTGCTCGCCATCGACTACGCCCTGCGCCCGGTCCTGGCCTCCATGGGGCCCGCTCACATCACGCCCGGCTGGTTCGTCCTCGACCGGCACATCGAGCTGCGGCCGGACGGCGCCGTCATCGTGGAACAGGCGCCTCGGGAGGCCCTTGAACAGGTCACCGACCAGTTCTCGCGCGCGCTCGGCGGTCGTACGACGGTGCTCGCGGCCACCGGGTGAGCGTTTCGGCGGTGAACTGAGCTTCCTGGTCCGACAGTTCCGCGCGCCGAGGCCGGCGAGGGCGATATCGCGCTCGCCGGTGTCACGCTCGCCGGTGTCACGCTCGCCGGTGTCACGCTCGCCGCCACAACGAAAGGAGACGCTCGGACGACCGCTCACACGTCGCGCCGGCGCAGCACTCCCGCGGCGGCGAGTACGAGGACCGCCGTGCAGCCGGCGACGAGGAGCAGCGACGGCCAGGCGCCCAGGCTGCCGACCGCTTCCGCCGACGCGTCCGAGGTCTGCATCAGCTTCTCCAGGGCGGCCGTCGGCGACAGGCCGGCGACCCAGCGCCGGGCGTCACCGAACAGCGGTCCGAACAGGGAGGGCAGGAGCAGCAGACCGATCACCGTGGTGACGGCGCCCGCCGAGTGACGTACGAGCGTGCCGACCGCGAGCCCGAGCAGCGAGGCCACGGCGAACGAGGCCGCGATGCCGAACAGCGCGGGCAGCGGCTCGCCTTGGGCGTACTGTCCGTCCTCGAGCAGCGCGTCGCCCACGAGATAGGCGAGCGTGCAGGAGACGAGAGCGAGCACCGACATCAGGCCCGCGACCAGCGTGCCCTTGGCGGCGAGAACCGTGCCGCGGCGCGGGTTGGCGGCGAACGTGGTGCGGATCGTGCCGCTGCTGTACTCGCCGCTGATCACCAGCGCTCCCACCACCGCCGCCAGCATCTGCGCGGTGACGGACATGGTGAGGCTGCCGCCGAGAACCGTGTCGTCGGGCTGAAGGCTGCTGGTCAGGGCCACGAACACGGCGCCGACGACGGGCATGAGCGCGGTCGCGACGGTGGTCCACACGGTGGAGCGCACACTGCGGAACTTGATCCATTCATACGCGAGGGCCCCCGCGAAACCTGCCCGCGCACCCCTGAGCGCTGTGGTGTCCGTGGTGTCCGTGGTCATCGCAGGGCCTCCTCGGGCCGCCCGGTGGTGCGGTACTCGGCCGAATCCTGGGACAGAGCCGTGTACACCTCCTCCAACGAGGAGTGCGTGGACGTGAGTTGGTGGATCGCGAGGCCGTGCTCATGGGCCAGGTCGCCGATGGCCCGCGCGTCCGGCCCGTCGACCCGCCAGTCACCGCGGGGGTCCATCCGTACGCGGGCGCCCTTGGCTTCGAGCAGCGCGCGCAGCTTCTCCGGCTCGGGGGTGCGCACGAGCGTATGGGCACGGGAGTTGTTCTCGATGAACGCGCGCACCGTGGTGTCCGCGAGCAGCCTGCCCCGGCCGATCACGATCAGATGGTCCGCCGTCAGCTCCATCTCGCTCATCAGATGCGAGGAGAGAAAGACCGTACGGCCGTCGGCGGCAAGGGACTTCATCAGGTCGCGGATCCAGCGGATGCCCTCGGTGTCCAGGCCGTTGACGGGCTCGTCGAGGATCAGCACCTCCGGGTCACCGATCAACGCGGCCGCGATACCGAGCCGTTGGCCCATACCCAGCGAGAAACCCTTGGTGCGCTTACGGGCCGTCGCGGGCGGCAGGCCGACCATCTCCAGGACCTCGTCGACCCGGCGGCGCGGCAGCCCGTTGCTCGCCGCGAGCCCCGTCAGGTGCTGGTAGGCGGTGCGGCCGCCGTGCACGCCCTTGGCGTCAAGGAGCGAGCCGACCGTCCGCAGCGGGGCGGCCAGGTCGCCGTAGCGCCTGCCGCCGACGGTGACCCGGCCGCCGCTCGGGGCGTCGAGCCCGAGGATCATCCGCATCGTGGTGGACTTCCCGGCGCCGTTCGGCCCGAGGAAGCCGGTCACCTTGCCGGGCCGGACCGTGAAGGACAGCCGGTCGACGGCGGTCTTGTCGCCGTAGCGTTTGGTGAGTTGCGTTGCCTCGATCATGTTCTCGACGCTACGGAGCGGGGCGAATCCGGACATCCACCACCGGGAGTCGGCCGCTACTCCCGTGGGAGTAGCCCCTGCGCCCTTACCGCTCGCCCGCCCTCACAAGCCCTGTCTCATACGCGATGACCACCAGCTGGGCCCGATCGCGCGCCCCGAGTTTCGTCATGGCACGGCTGACGTGTGTCTTCGCGGTCAGCGGACTCATGATCAGCTCCTTGCCGATCTCCTCGTTGCTGAGCCCGGCCGCGACCAGGGCCATCACCTCGCGCTCACGGTCGGTGAGCGGGGCGAGCAGCTCGGCGCCTTGGGCCTCGGGGGCCTTGAGCCGGGCGAACTCCTCGACGACGGAGCGCGTGACGGCGGGCGCGAGCAGGCTCCCTCCGGCGGCCACCGTGCGGATCGCCGCGCGCAGATCGTCCGGCTCGATGTCTTTGAGCAGGAAGCCCGCGGCGCCGTGCCGCAGCGCCTCGAAGACGTAGGAGTCCACCTGGTAGGTGGTCAGCATGATCACGCGGACGCCGTCGAGCGCCCGGTCGGCCGCGATCCGGCGGGTGGCCTCGATGCCGTCGACGCCGGGCATGCGGATGTCCATGAGCACGACATCGGGACGGGTGGTGCGCACGGCCTCCACCGTTTTGATCCCGTCCGCCGCCTCGGCGACCACCACCAGGTCGTCGGTCAGATCGAGCAGGGCGCGGAAGCCCGCGCGGACGACGGTCTGGTCGTCGGCGAGCACCACACGGACGGTCATCGCCCTCTCCTCCCGGCCGGTCTTCACGCTCTCCTCCCGGCCGGTCTTCACGCTCTCCTCCCGGCCGGTCTTCACGCTCTCCTCCCGGCCGGTCGACGGTCCCTCCTCCCGGCCGGTCATCACTCCTTCCTCCCGGCCGACACCCCGGCGCCGATCGGCAGTACGGCCCGGACCCGGAACCCGCCGCCGGCGACGGGCCCGTACTCGATGGTGCCGCCCGCGGCCACGGCCCGCTCGCGCATACCGATCAGACCGAAACCACCACCGGCATCGGAGCCGACCGTCGTACCGATGCCACCCGCCGGGAAGGCACCGGGCGGCGCGCACGCACCGTCGTCCACGACCTCGACGACCATCCGTTCGCCCTCGACGCGCACCGACACCGCCGCATGCCGGGCTCCCGCGTGCTTGACCACGTTGGTCAGGGATTCCTGCACGATCCGGTACGCGGCCAGCTCGGCCATCGGCGACACGGCCCCGGTCCCTGCCTGCTCTCCCTGTTCTTCCTGCCCTCCCTGCCCAACCCGTCCTCCCTGCTCTCCCTGCTCCCCCAGCCGCAGCGCGATCTCCACTCCGCTCCCCCGGAACCGCTCGACCAGCTCCGCGAGCCGGGCCAGACCGGGTGCGGGCTCACGCGGCTCACCGTCCTGCGCCCGCAGCACGCTCACCGTGGCCGTCAGCTCCCGTACGGCCTCCTTGCCCGACTCGCGCACCTGCCGCATCGCACGCCGCGACACCTCCGGCCTGGCGTCCAGCGCGTCGAGGGCGACCCCGGCCTGCACGGTCATCGCGGTCACGGTGTGGGCGACGATGTCGTGCAGCTCGCGGGCGATGCGTACCCGCTCCTCGTGCACCCGGCGCGCCGCCTCCAGTTCGCGGTCCTCCTCCGCACGCGCCGCCCTGGCCGCGTACTCGACCATCAACTGCCGTCTCGTCCGCACGACTTCACCGAGCAGCAGCGGTACGAGCGGCCAGATCATCTCCAGGAGCGGCAGCCCCTGCGGGTTCGCCACGTCGTGACCGACCCGCAGGGCGGCCGCGCCCGAGACGAGCGGGGGCACCAGACCGGTCCACAGGGTGGGCCCCCGGCTGCCGGGGACGGCCACCGTGTACAGGGCGACGATCACGGGGAGGTTCAGGAGCTCCCCAATGTGCCCGTACAGCGCCCAGCCCGCGCAGGCCGCGCCGGTGACGGCGACGACCGGCACCGGCCATCTGCGCCGCCACACCAGCGCCCACAGGGAGACGGCGAGCAGCAGCCAGGTGAACCAGTCCGCCTGCCGGTATCCGGGGTCGTTGACTGCCGCGTCGGACGCGGTGAACAGGGCGACCACGGCCACCACGGCGAGGTCCACGACGAGCGGCGGCAGCGCCCGCAGCCGGGCCGCCCAGCGGTCGATGGTCTTCACGCTCCTCACGGTATGGGGGCGATAGCCCCGGCGCATACGCCGCCGGGAGTACCTCGACAGGGCAACCGGAAGACCTCATCGGGGCAACAGCGAGAACCTCATCGGGGGAACCCTGAGACAACCCTGAGAGCCCCCCAGCCTTCCCCGACATGTGTCAGTTTCCTTGGACAGGTGCCGGGTTCGGCGGCCACCGTAGGAACGTCCGCATGCGAGCGAAGGGATCGGCATGACGCACAGCCCGGTCCCCTCGGGGGACGAGTTGCTGAAGATCCTCTCGGCGCTCGGCAATCCGCATCGCCTGCGGATCGTCGCGGCCCTCGCGGGGGGCCGCAACTACGTCAGCGCCCTGGCCCGGGACATCGGGATCGGCCGCCCGCTGCTGCATATGCATCTGCAGCGCCTGGAGGCGGCCGGACTGGTCACCGGGTCCCTGGAGCTGTCGGCGAGCGGCAAGGCGATGAAGTTCTACGAGCTGACCCCGTTCTCGTACGCCCTGACCCCCGAGGTCGTGGCGGCGGCCGCGCAGACGCTCACCGAGCAGGAGAAGAAGACGGCAGTGAAGGAGCAGGCGAAATGAACGGTGGGGACTGGGCGGGAGTGGTCGGGGCCGGCGGCGTCTTCCTCTTTCTGATCGTGGTCGTGTGGCAGATCGCCGCGACCTGGCGGGCCCGCATGCTGGCCGCGCGCGAGGAGCACTACAAGCAGATGGCGCTGAAGTACCAGCAACTCCTCGAGGACAACGTGGAGATACAGCGCCGCACCGTCGAGGAGCTCACCCAGGCCCGGATCTCGGTCGCCTCGATGGAGAAGATGATGCGCGAGATCGAGTGACGGCCGCTTCGGCACCCCGAACCCGCGTCTCGGCACCGCGAACCCGCGTCTTCGGCACCCCGAACCCGCGTCACAACACCTCGGGTGCGCTCTCCTGGGCGGACCCCTTGGACGCCGGGTGATCCGGACCGTCGGCCGCGGCACGCAGCGCCGCTTCGACCCGGCGGTTGCTGGTCATGGAGGCCGTGATGGCCGTCATCGCCAGGAGGAGGCCTCCGGCGGCGTACAGCGGAGTGCGTACGCCGTGGGCGGTGGCCAGCCAGCCGCCGAGGAAAGCGCCGAACGGGGCGGCGCACATGGCCAGCATGCGGGAGGTGGAGGTGACCCGGCCCATCAAGTGGGCGGGGACGATCGCCTGCCGCAGGGAGGGGCCGAGCACCATCGTGGCGCCCATTCCGGCCCCGCAGACGGCAAGCGCGAAGCCGGCCGCGTACGGGTTCGGGGCAGCGGCCAGACCCAGGATGGCGAGGCCTTCGACCGCGGCCGTGCAGGTCATCGCGGTGCCGGTACCCAGCCGCCGGCCGAGGAAGGAGGCGATGCCCGCACCGAGCAGCCCGCCGGTGGCCTCCGCCGTGAGGAGCAGGCCGAAGCCGTAGGTGTCGATGCCGAGACGTTCGTGCGCGAAGAGGGCGAGGACCGTCTCCACGGCGAGGAAGGCGATGTTCCCGACCGCCGGGCGGAGCGCGAGACCGAGCAGCAGCCGGTCACGGAAGACGTACGAAGCACCGGCCCTCGCCTGCCGGAGCAGCGAGGCGCGGACCTCCGGCACCGGCCGGGGCATGGCGGGAAGCGACCGTACGAGCACGGCGGAGACCAGGAACGACACCGCGTCGGCGAGCAGCGGAACGGCCCGTCCGAGCGCGAGCAGCGCACTGCCCGCGGGCGGCCCGGCGAAGCCGGACATGGCGGTCTGGGCGCCGCGCAAGCGGGAGTTGGCGCGTTCCAGGAGTGCGGGGTCGCGGCTCAACAGATCCGGCAGATACGCCGTGGCGGCCGTGTCGAAGAAGAGTCCGCCGAGGCCGAGCAGGAAGGCGACGGCCGCGAGCAGCGGAATGCTCAGCATGTCGAGCAGGCCCGCCGCCGCGGGGATCGCGAGCAGCGCCGCACGCACCATGTCCGCGGCCCACATCGTGCGCCGGCGGTCCCAGCGGTCCACCAGCGCGCCGCCGAGCACCCCGAAGAGCAGCCACGGCAGCGTCCCCGCCGCCGTGACGACGGCGAGCGCCATCGGATCCCTCGTCAGCGTCAACGCGAGCAGCGGCAGCGCGGCATGCGACACCCCGTCACCGAGCGAGGAGATCGTCTGCGCGGTCCACAGCCGTCCGAACCCGGCCGGCAACTTCCGTATGTCCGAGGTCATTTGACTCCACCTGCCTGCTGACGCGGCGCCGGATGGAACAGTGCGAAGACGAGAGAGGCGTCCGGCAGGGACGGATCGGACAGCTCCCGGTACTCGTCCGCCAGCGCCTGCAGCCGCGCGCCCAGCTGCGCGAACTGCTCGTCGGTGAGCCGCAGATGCGCCATCCGTACGTGCCGCTCGCCGTCGGGCGGCGACGCCTCCAGATCCGCCACCGCATGCCGCATCAGCACATCCGGCCCTCCCTCGCCCGGGTCCGGCAGCTCGATCGAGCGCGCGGCCATCGCGTAGTACCGCTCGGTGACCCCCCGCACCTTCCGCGTCCGCACCACCTTCACCAGGCCGGCCCGCTCGAGGAGGCGCACGTGGTAGCTGGAACTCCCCTTCGCGAGGCCCACCCGCTCGGCGATCTGCGTGATCGTCGCCGGCTCGAAGCGGAGCACGGCCATGATCCGATGCCGCGTCAGATTGGATACGGCGCGCAGCTGTTCGTCCGTGGTGACGTGAAATGAATCGGGGAGATCGTCGGTAGGCATGCGCGCAATGGTCAAGGGTTCTTGACCATTGCGCAAGGGAGTTTCACACAGGGGTGCGTACGGACCTCCGGAGCCGCGCTCAGTCGTGCGGAGCCGCCCCGCTCACCCGGTGGTCGGCGTGGCTCAGGGCTTCGATGACCAGACGGCGCAGATGACCGTCACGCAGGCTGTAGTGGATGTGCCGGCCCTCGCGGCGGGTGTCGACCAGGCCCGCGAGGCGCAGCTTCGCCAGATGCTGGCTGACCGCCGTACGGGATGCGGCGCAGCGTTCGGCGAGCGACCCGACGTCCGACTCGCCTTGGGCGAGCAGCCACAACAGGTGCAGCCGGGTCGCGTCCGCGAGCATCGCGAAGACCGCGGTCGCCTCCGCGAGACGCGCGCTGTCCGGAGTCCGCAGATGCGTATCGGGCGCAGGTGATCGGGGCTCGCGAGCTGGCATGACGACAGAGTAGAGCGCGGTGTGCCCGGAGCATGGAAGGCGTCGCCTGCATATGTGCGTAGCTGCGCACCTATGCATACACTCGGGGAGTCGGCCGCACGTCACGCCCGGGAGACGCCATGCTGTCCGTCCTGCGCAACCGCACCTACCGGCAGTTGTTCACCGCCCAGGTCATCGCCCTGGCCGGCACCGGCCTGGCGACCGTCGCGCTCGGGCTCCTCGCGTACGACATCGCGGGCCCGGCGGCCGGCTCGGTGCTCGGCACGGCGCTGGCGATCAAGATGGTGGCGTACGTGGCCATCGCGCCCGTCGTCGGTGCGGTGGCCGGCCGGATACCCCGGCGGGCCCTGATGGCGGGCGCCGATCTGACCCGCGCGGGCGTGGCGCTGTTCCTGCCGTTCGTGACCCAGGTCTGGCAGGTGTACGTCCTGGTCTTCCTGCTGCAGGCCGCGTCCGCCGCGTTCACCCCGACGTTCCAGGCCGTCATCCCCGACGTACTGCCGAAGGAGCGCGACTACACCCAGGCCCTGTCGATGTCCCGGCTCGCCTACGACCTGGAGAGTCTGTTCAGTCCGGCGCTCGCCGCCGTCCTGCTCTCGGTGATCACGTACAACTGGCTGTTCCTGGGCACCATGCTCGGCTTCGCCGCCTCGGCGGTGCTGGTGGTCTCGGCCGTGCTGCCCGCCGCGCGCCCCGCCACCGACGCTCCGGCCGACCGACGGGTGTACGCCAAGGCGACGGAAGGCAGCCGGCTCTTCTTCCGCGAGCCCGCTCTGCGCTCGCTGCTCGCCATGGATGTCGCGGTCGCCGCCGCGGGCGCGCTGGTGACCGTCAACTCGATCGTGTACGTACGGGACTTCCTCGGGCTGTCCGCGGACAGCCTGGCGCTTGCGCTCGGGGCGTACGGCGGCGGGTCGATGAGCGTCGCGCTGGTGCTGCCGCGGGTTCTGGAGCGACGCTCGGACCGCGCCGTGATGCTCGGCGGCGTGCTGACGCTGCCCGTGGCATTCCTCGCCGCCGGCATCATCACCGCGGCACCGGGCGGGAGTTGGCGGTGGCCCGCGCTCCTGGCCACCTGGGCCCTGTTCGGTGCGGCCGGTTCGATGGTGCTCACTCCGGCAGGGCGGCTCATCCGGCGGGCGGTGCCCGACAAGGAACGTACCGCCGCGTTCGCCGCGCAGTTCTCCCTCTCGCACAGCGCCTGGCTGCTCACCTATCCGCTGGCCGGCTGGGTGGGCGCGAGCGCGGGGCTGCGGAGCGCGGTGATCGTTCTGGGCGGTATCGCACTCGGTGCCGCGCTGCTCGCCGTACGCCTGTGGCCCGCCCGGTCCGCTGCCTCTGCCGCTGCCGCCGCCGCCGAAACGCCGAGCCGCGGTCATGTCCACGAGCACGAACACTTCGGCCTGCTCCCCGGCCACCCGCATCTCGCCGGCGCCCGGCGGACCGGGGCCGCCTGGCGGCACAGCCACCACCACTTCGCCGACGAACTGCACGCCGTCCACGGGTGACTTGGGCCCCGGACGGACCCAAGTGCCACGCATCACCCGGCCACGCCGTCCGGAAGCCGGGGCCTCCGGACCGCATGTGCCGGCACGCACCCCTCAGCCGAGGTACTGACTGGTCCCCCGCGCCAGATACGCCCCATGCCCGGCCCGCCCCACGAACTCCCGCTGGTCGATGACGAGTTCGCCGCGCGAAAGCACCGTCTCCACCCGTCCCGTGACCCGCTTCCCCTCGTACGCCGAATAGTCCACGTTCATGTGATGCGTCTCGGCGGACATCACCTGCTCGGCCGCCGGGTCGTAGATCACCACATCCGCGTCCGCCCCCGGCGCGATCGTCCCCTTCTTGCCGTACAGGCCGAACATCCGCGCCGGGGCGGCACAGGCGATGTCGATCCAGCGGCGCCGCGAGATATGCCCGTCGAGGACGGCCTGGTGCAGCAGATCCATCCGGTTCTCCACCCCGGGCATGCCGTTCGGGATCTTCGAGAAGTCGCCGCG
>NZ_JAEIMH010000149.1:0-3287 GCF_016464295.1 Streptomyces sp. N35
GGCGCCGCGGCGGGGGCGGCCCCGCAGCGGCCCCCCCCCGGCCACATCCTGGCCGTCGCCCGGTCCGCCACCGCGATCGCCCAGGCGACGCCCGCCGCGCACCAGGAGATCGCGTCGGGCCGGATGAGCGTCCGCCGGGTCCCCGGCGAGGACTTCGTCCTGGAGCCGGACGAGGAGCCCTACGACCTGGTGTTCGCCGTCCGCGTCGGCGCCCTGGGCGGGCGCCATCCCCCGGCCGGGGAGCGGATGCTGCGCCGGATCGCCCTGGCGACCACGGCGGACGCCCGGCTCTTCATCGACGGCGGCGACCCGCTGCGGGAACTGCCGATCCCGCGGCCTTGAGCACCCGCACCCGCAGAGGGACGCCTCACATACCGGGCCCGGTCCGCCGCAGCACCCGCAGCGACGCGGTGGCCGAGACCTCGGTGAACGCGCCGGACTCCAGGGCGCGCAGATAGATGCGGTACGGAGCCTGCCCGGTGAACTCGTCCACCGGGTCCGGAAAGACATCGTGGATCAGGAGCAGCCCGCCCTCGGCGAGATGCGGCACCCAGCCCTCGTAATCGGCGACGGCGTGCTCGTCGGTGTGACCACCGTCGATGAACACGAACCCCAGTGAGCCGCCCCACACCCGGGCCACCTGCGGGGACTTGCCCACCAGCGCCACGACATGATCCTCAAGTCCCGCTTCGTGAAGAGTGCGGCGAAAAGTCGGAAGCGTATCCATCTGTCCGAGCTCGGGGTCGACGACCTCGGGATCGTGGTACTCCCAGCCCGGCTGCTGCTCCTCGCTCCCCCGGTGGTGGTCCACGGTGAGCGCCGTCACCCCGGCCCGGCGGGCGGCATCGGCGAGCAGGATCGTGGAACGCCCGCAGTACGTGCCCACTTCGAGCAGCGGAAGACCGAGCGCTCCGGCCTCGACGGCCGCCGCGTAGAGGGCGAGCCCTTCGTCGAGCGGCATGAAACCCTTCGCGGCCTCGAAGGCGGCGCGCACCTCGGGTTTCGGGGTCGCGGGGGTCGCGGTCATCGGGGCCTCCGTTGCGGCGCTCGTACAGCGAGGGGGTGGGCGGGTGTTGTGCGGGTCCTGTGCGTAATCGTCGTACGCGTACGCCAGTTCCGGAGATCGACCATGCTGCCGCATCTCATCGGGAACCAATAGCGCGGTCCCGCATCTCCTTTCTCACAGCCGGGTAGAGACCCGGGGTCTTTATACCGAGCAGACACCTTGGCTGATCGGGCGATAGTGTCATCCGTACGATGGGGGGCCACCGGGATCTTGCCCGCGCTCCGCACCCGCGCACCGGCGACAGCGACGCCCACCGACGACTCGACGACGATGAAGGACCTGAAGTGAATTTCCGCTCTCTGACACGAGGCGACGGCGTGGTGATCGCAGCAGCGGTGTTGCTGTTCATCGCCTCTTTCCTGGGTACGTTCGACGACGAGGGTGACGACGCCCCCACGGCTTGGGACGACGGGAACCTCCTGCTTAGCATGTACCTGATCGGCATCATCGGTGCGCTGCTCATCGCAGTGGGCCGCGCCCAGCAGCCGGCCCGCAAGGTCGCAGGGCTCGACCTCAGCCAGATCGGCGTCGCCTTCACGATCGTTTCGGCGTTGAGCGCGCTCTTCAAGATGTTCGACCTGCCGGGCTACCTCGACGCCGCCGAGGGCTTCCCCACGGATCAGATCGACGCCGGCACCGGCATGATCCTCGGCCTCATCGCCGCTCTCGTCCTCGCCGGCGCCGCCATCGCCACCAACATGGTCCCCGCCCTCAAGGCCCCCCTCATGGGCGCCCCCCGCCCGGCCGCCCCGCAGTACGGCGGCCAGCCGCCGCAGGGTGGTTACGGCTACCCGGGCGCCCAGCAGGGTCAGCCGCAGGCGCCGTACGGTCAGCAGCCCTCGCAGGGCGGTTACCCGCAGCAGGGCCAGCCCGGCGCGGCCCCCACGCAGCCCGGTCCACAGCAGGCCGCCGCCCCGGCGGCGCAGGGCGACTTCTCCCCGTTCTGGTTCGCGGTGCCGGTGCCGCGTCCGCTGTACGGCGAGGACGGCAACCCGACCCCGATCGCCGAACTCGCCCCCGGCACCTGGTACCTGGCGGTCGAGCAGCGCGGTCCGGGCCTCATCGCCCAGACCCAGGACGGCCGCCGCGGTGTGCTCCAGGACACGACGGGCATCCAGCGCGGCTGAGCCGGGCACAAGCACCGCACGCACGACAGCACGGCCCTCCGCCTCTGGCAGGCGGAGGGCCGCCGTCGTTCCCGGACGCCCGTTGTGTTGTCTCCGCACACCCCTTACAGTGCCCGCAGCTGACGGATCGTCAGCTAAGTGAAGGGGGCAGGGATGCGGCTCGGGATCACCCTCGGCTACTGGGGACGCGGCCCCAAGCCCGAACACGTTCCGCTCGCCCAGGAGGCCGAGCGGCTCGGTTACGACTCGGTGTGGACCGCGGAGGCCTGGGGCTCCGACTGCTTCACCCCGCTCACCTGGATCGCTTCGCAGACCTCGACCATCAAGCTGGGCACGGCAGTTGCCCAGATGGCCGCCCGCACGCCGACCGCCACGGCGATGCACGCGCTCACGCTCGACCACCTCTCCGGCGGCCGGATGATGCTGGGGCTCGGCCTGTCGGGACCGCAGGTGGTGGAGGGCTGGTACGGGCGCCCGTTCCCCAAGAGCCCGCTCACCGCGACCCGCGAGTACGTGGACGTGATCCGCCAAGTCCTGCGCAGGGAAGGTCCGGTGAGCCTGCCGGGGCGCTTCCACTCCCACCCGTACGCGGGCGAGGACGGCACCGGACTCGGCAAGCCGCTGAAGCCGATCACCCACCCCCTGCGCGCGGACCTCCCGATCTTCCTGGGCGCGGAGGGCCCCAAGAACATCGCGCAGACGACCCGGATCGCGGACGGCTGGCTGCCGCTGTACTGGTCGCCACTGCGCACGGACGTCTACGAGGCCTCGCTCACCGAACTGCCGGAGGGCTTCCGTATCGCCCCGATGGCGCGCGCGCAGGTCTGTGCCGACGTCTCGGCCGGTCTGCTGCCGGTGAAGGCGATGCTCGGCTTCTACATCGGCGGCATGGGGCACGCCTCGAAGAACTTCCACGCCGATCTGATGGCCCGGATGGGATACGGGGACGAGGCCCGCCACATCCAGGAGCTCTTCGCGCAGGGCCGCAAGGAAGAGGCGGTCCTTGCCGTCCCGGACGCCTTCGCCGACGAGATCTCCCTCGTCGGCCCGCGCGAACGCATCGCGGGACGCCTGGAGTTGTGGGGCAAGGGCCC
>NZ_JAEIMH010000149.1:3297-11470 GCF_016464295.1 Streptomyces sp. N35
GACACGCACCGGGGGCTTGCGGAGCTGACCGCCTGAGGCCCGGGCGTTCGGATATGCCCGGCCCTTCCGTTGGCTTACGCCCGGCTCAGCCGCCCAGCTGCGACATCGACGGCACCTTGTCGACGACCGGCGCCCCCGCCTCCTTGCCCGCGTCCTTCACCGAGTTGATCACGTTGTCGAAGATCCCGGCCGCGTCGTCCGCGCCTTCGCCCTTGCGGAGCTTCGCCGGCAGGTCCTTGAGCGACTCGATGCCCGCGGTCAGCGGCGCGACCGCCTTCGCAAGGAGCGGGTCACCCTCCGCGTTCTTCGCCGCGGCCTTTAGCCTGTTGTACGCGAACGCCCCGGCCAGACCGGCCTTGACCATCGTGAACTTACGGCCGTCGGCGCCCGCCTTGAACTTGCCGTCACGGGCGGGCTTGATGATCCACTGATACGCGGCCCCGGCGGCGAGTCCCGCGTTGGCCACGAACCGCGTCTTGGCGAACTTCTGCTGCTCGGCCGTGCTGGTGCTGCTCGGGTCGGCCCCGGCGTCGTTGTCGCTGCTCCCGCAGGCGGTGGCGCCGGCGAGGAGGGCGCCGCACAGGAGAACGGCGACGGCCATACGGACGAGGAGCGGACGGCCGCTCGCTGAGCCTGCGGTGAGCACGGTGGACCTCCCACGGATCGCGTGGGCCGCGGTGGTGCTTGTCACCGGGCCTTTGAGGCAGCCTCACCCGGGTCCCGGCGTACCGCCACTCGGGCGAGCCCGTCCGTGGGCCGGGCCCGGAATACGCCGGAGTTTCAACCTCCGCGATCCGGTCACTCGATGCGTATGTCTCGCAACGGTAGGGGTTGGCACGCCGGCACGGTCATCGCGGTGATCGCCGACATCATGGCCGCGATCATCGGCCTGTGGATCCTGATGTATCTGTTGGACGCGAACCGTGCGAACGACCTCGTGCAGTTCGTCCAGGACGCCGCCCGCTGGCTCGCCGGCTGGTCGCACGACCTGTTCACCTTCGACGAGGCCTGGGCGCGTGTCGTCTGCGGCTACGGGCTCGCCGCGATCGTCTACCTGTTCGTCGGCCACCTGGCCGCGAACAGGCTGCGCCGCTACTGAGGCCGCCCGACTGCCGCCGCCGGCTCCTGTCCCCCGCCAGCGGTCAGCGGCAGCAGTCCGGCTCGAGCCCCGCCGGCAGCCGGTCCTCGCCGAACACCGCGCAGGTCGCCTCGTGGCCGCCGAGCGCCGCCACCGCGAGCAGCAGCGCGCCCGCGGTCCATGCCGTGAGCTCCTGCGGCCAGATCGCGCTGTCCTCGTAGACATAACCGGTCCAGTACAGACCGCTCTCCGGGTCGCGCAGATGCTGGATCGACTTGAGGATCTCGAGCGCCCGGTCCGACTCCCCCATCACCCATAGGGCGAGGGCGAGTTCGGCGGATTCGCCGCCGGTCACCCACGGGTTGGGCGACACGCACCGCACCCCGTAGCCGGGCACGACGAAACGCTCCCAGCCTTCCTCCATACGGGACTTGGCGTCCGCACCCGTCAGGGCGCCGCCGAGGACCGGGTAGTACCAGTCCATGGAGTAGCGGTCCTTGTCGAGGAAGCGCTCGGGGTGGCGCCGTATCGCATGACCGAGCGCGCCGGCCGCCAACTCCCAGTCGGGCTGCGGCTCTTCGCGCTCCTCGGCGATGGCGAGCGCACAGCGCAGGGCTTGGTGGATGGAGGACGATCCGGTCAGCAGGGCGTCCGTGACGGGGGTGCCGTCCTCTTCCCTCTTCCAGCCGATCTGCCCGCCGGGCTGCTGCAGCGTGAGCACGCACTCGACGGCCGCGTAGACGGCGGGCCACATGCGGTCGAGGAAGGTGTCGTCGCCGCTGGCGAGGTAGTGGTGCCAGACGCCGACGGCTATGTACGCGCAGAAGTTGGACTCGATCCCGCGGTCCGTGGGCGCCTCGGCGTCCCCGTCGGCATAGGCGGCGAACCAGGAGCCGTCCTCGCGCTGGGTGCGCACGAGCCAGTCGTAGGCGCGCTCGGCGGCCTCGTGCTCACCGGCCGTGTCCAGGGCCATCGCGGCCTCGGTGTGGTCCCACGGGTCGAGGTGGTGGCCCCGGAACCACGGGATGGCGCCGTCCTCGCGCTGGCACGCGAGGATCCCTTCGACGGTGTGCGCGGCCTGCTCGGCGGTGAGGACCCCGGGCAGTACGAGATGCTGCGTCCGGGGAGTCGTCACTTGGCGCCCGCCGTGTCCACCGTCTCGGCCACTGCGGCCTTCGGCAGATGGGGCTTGGTCGCGTACGCCACGAAGCTCTTGCCGATCACGGGGTTGAGGGCCCGTTCGGCGGCGCGCGTCAGCGTCGAGATGCCGCGCGTCTTCATGATGTCCCAGACCAGGAGCTGGTGGTACGCCCGTACCGGCAGCGCCTTGTCGTTGTCGACACCGAAGGCGCACTTGAGCCACCAGTACGGCGAGTGCAGGGCGTGCGCGTGGTGGGTCCCGTACGGCTTGAGTCCGGCCTCGCGCATCCGGCCGAGCAGCTCCTCGGCCTTGTAGATGCGGATATGGCCGCCCTCGACCTCGTGGTACTCGTCGCTGAGCGCCCAGCAGACCTTCTCGGGTCCGTAGCGCGGCACGGTCACGGCGATCCGGCCGCCCGGCTTGAGCACGCGCACCATTTCGGCGAGCACACCCTTGTCGTCGGGGATGTGCTCCATGACCTCGGAGATGATCACGACGTCGAAGGACTCGTCGGGGAAGGGGAGTTGGAGCGCGTTCCCCTCCATGGCGGTGGCGGTGGCGCCCTCGGGCGCCTCACCTGCCTCCTTCATGGCCGCGAACCACTTGGCGACCTCGCGGATCTCCTCCCCGTTCTGGTCGAGCGCCACGACCTGCGCACCGCGCCGGTAGCACTCAAAGGCATGCCGCCCCGCCCCGCAGCCGAGATCGAGCACGCGGTCGCCTGCGGCGAGCGGGAAACGGGTGAAGTCGACGGTCAGCACTCGGGCCTGCCTTCGTGGTCGGGTGCGGCTGGAATCGCGGGCGTAGCTGTCAGGAGTACGCGGGGTACGCGGGTCATCGGGCCGTCCGCTGCGGCGCCGCGGCGATGGCCTCGCGGTAGCGGGCGACCGTGCCCTCGGCGGCCCGCGCCCAGGTGAACTTGGCGAGCACCCGCTCGCGCCCCGCCGCACCGAGCCGCGCCCGCAGCGCCGCGTCGCCGAGCAGCCGGGACAGGCCCACGGCGAGGGCGCCGGCGTCCCCGGTGGGCACGGCGAGGCAGGTCTCGCCGTCGCGCCCGGCGACCTCGGGAATCGCGCCACCGGTCGTGGCGAGCAGCGGTGTGGCCGTGGCCATCGCCTCGGCGGCCGGCAGCGAGAACCCCTCGTACAGCGAAGGCACGCAGGCGACTTGGGCCGACCGCACCAGGTCGACGAGTTCGGCGTCGGTGATGCCCTTGACGAACTCGACGGCGTCCTCGAGCCCGTAGCGCGCGATCGCCTTGGCGACAGGGCCGCTCCCGGGCCGCTTGCCGACGACGACGAGATGCGCGTGCGGTGTCTCGGTCCGCACCTTGGCCAGCGCCTCGACCAGGTACACGAGTCCCTTGAGCGGGACGTCCGCGCTGGACGTCGTCACGATCCGCCCGGGCACCTCCGGCACCCTCGGATCGGGCGAGAAGAGCTCCGTGTCGGCGCCGATGTGCACCACGTGGATACGGTCGCCGCGCACCCCGAGATGCTCGGCGATCTCGTCGCGCGAGGTACCGGAGACGGTGAGCACGGAGGGCAGCCGCCGTGCGACCCGCTTCTGCATGCGCGTGAAGCCGTACCAGCGGCGCTTGCCGGCCCGCTCGCGCCAGCCCTCTGCGGCGTCGAGCTCCAGCTGCCGGTCGACGGTGATCGGGTGGTGGATCGTCGTGACGAGCGGGGCGCCGATCGCGCCCGGGCCGCCGAGCAGGCCGTATCCGAGCGTCTGGTTGTCGTGGATGACGTCGAAGTCCCCGCGCCGCGCGGCGAGATGACGCCGGGCCCGCAGCGAGAACGTCAGCGGTTCGGGGAAGCCGCCGGTGAACATCGTGCCGACCTCCACGACGTCGATCCAGTCGCGGTACTCGTCGCGCTTCGGCCGGCGGAAGGGGTCGGGCGAGCGGTAGAGATCGAGCGAGGCCAGCTCGGTCAGCGATACGCGGCCGGAGCCGCTGTCGACCTGGTCGAGCACGGGATACGGCTGCGCTCCGATGACCTCGACGTCATGGCCGAGCCGGGCGAGCTCGCGCGACAGATGGCGGACGTAAACGCCCTGGCCGCCGCAGAACGGGTTCCCTTTGTACGTGAGGAGCGCGATCCTCAGCGGCCGCTCGCCGCCGTCCGCGCGCTCGCCGGCCCCTGGCCGGCCGCCGACGGTACGTATGGCCGCATCAGGGCCCGCGGGGCCCGCCTCCATGGCCTCAGCGGTCACTCACGGCCCCCTTCTGACTGCATTGCCCGCGAGATTACGCCGGGACGCTAACCTAGAACAAGTTTCAGACTTGATCGCTTGAAGAGCATCGAATTTACCGGCAGGTAAGCAGACCGGAAGGCCTGGATCAGGTGATTCGCGCCACGACTGAGCCCCTGCCATGCTGTGGCCCCCTCGGGGCTCCCCCACCCAGCCGGATATGGAACGCGGAACGGGACACATGACAGCGGAAGCCAAGGAATCGGATCCGGCGACTCCAGCCCTGACAGAGCGTCAGGAAGCGCGCCGTCGCCGGATTCTGCACGCGAGCGCGCAGCTGGCCAGCCGGGGTGGCTTCGACGCCGTGCAGATGCGCGAGGTCGCCGAGTCGTCGCAGGTGGCCCTCGGCACGCTCTACCGCTACTTCCCGTCCAAGGTGCACCTGCTCGTCGCGACCATGCAGGACCAGCTCCAGCACATGCACGGCACGATCCGCAAGCGCCCGCCGGCCGGTGACACGGCGGCCGACCGTGTCGCGGAGACCCTGATGCGCGCGTTCCGCGCGATGCAGCGCGAGCCGCACCTGGCCGACGCGATGGTCCGTGCCCTGACCTTCGCGGACCGCTCGGTGAGCCCCGAGGTGGACACCGTCTCCCGTCTGACGACGGCGATCATCCTGGACGCGATGGGCCTCGACGACCCCACCCCGCAGCAGCTCTCGGCGGTCCGGGTCATCGAGCACACCTGGCACTCGGCCCTCATCACCTGGCTCTCGGGCCGGGCGTCGATCGCCCAGGTCAAAATCGATATCGAGACGGTCTGCAAGCTGATCGATCTGACGATGGAAGAGGAGCCGGCGGGTCCGGCCGGGGCGGGCAAGGCGCGACAGGGGCTCTGAGCCGCACGTTCCGTGCCGCTCCCGCACACCTTCCCCGGTCGCCTGCGCAAAGCACGCCCGTCGGCCATGGGGTGACGGGCGCATGGACATCCGGCGACCGTTCCGCACTGCGCATGCGCCGGTCGCACAGCAGGTCGCACGATCCTGCGTGTGCGCCCCCGTGCTCCCGCTTGGCCGGTTCTCCGCCCCCGCACCGGGGGCCGCGCCGGTTCAATGGTTTGCGCGCTGAGAGCCTGCGAGCAAACCCCCCACCGGCTCGCCCGAAGCGGCGCACGCTGGGGGATTGCTCGCGGGTTCTGCAGGAAGCAACCGGTGTGCGGGGAGCTGGAGGGGCGACAACGTGATCCGGGTACTTCTGGTGCACGACACCTGTCTGCTGCGGTCGGTGCTTGCCGAACGCCTCGACCGCGAACCCGACTTGGAGGTGGTCCATACAGCGTGGCCGAGCGCCGCGGCGCGGGCGCGTACCGCGCGGCCCGACGTGTGCGTGGCGGATCTCGACTGCTCGGACTCGTACGGGATCGCGCCGCTGGCCGATCTGTGCGAGCAGGCCGGCAGACCTGCGACCTGCCGGCTCCTGGTGCTCGCCAGTGCGGAGCGCCCCGGTCTGCTGCGCCGTGCGGCCGAGGCGCAGGCGTCCGGCTATGTGGACAAGGCGAGCACGCCTGATCAGCTGATCAGGGCGATCCGTGAGGTCACCGCGGGGAAACGGTTCGTCGACGAGACGCTGGGCTTCAGCTTTCTCAAGGCCGCGGAGATGCCGCTGACACAGCGGGAGTTGAGCGTCCTTTCGCTTGCGGCGCGCGGAGCCTCGATCGCGGAGATAGCCCTGAGCCTTCATCTGTCCCGTGGGACGGTCCGCAATTACATGGCGGCGATCACCCGGAAGACGGGGGCCCGCAACCGGGTGGACGCGATCCGGATCTCACAGGGGGAGGGCTGGGTCTGAGCGATGGCCGGTATTGCCGGAACGGGTCAACCCGGCCTTGCTGCCGTCGAGTTCGAGGACGAGGTCCGCTCGCGCGGCCGCGCCCGCGCGATGGGCGACGACCACGAGGGTGGTGTCCGGGCGCCGGCGAAAGGCGCGCTCGGCACGGAGTTCGGCGGCCGGGTCGAGTTCGCTCGCCGCCTCATCGAGGAGGATGAGGCGGCCGGGGGCCAGATACGCGCGGACCAGCGCGAGCAGCTGGCGCTCGCCCGCGGAGAGGGCCCCCGGGTCGGCCGTCGCGTCCAACCCGCCCATACGGTCGGTGAGTTCGGCCGCGCCGATCCGCTCGGCGGCCGCCAAGGTCTCCGCGTCACTGGGCGGCCGCGGGCACAGATAGGTGAGGTTCTCCCGTACGGTCCCGGAGAAGACATACGCCTCCTGAGGCACGAGCACCCGGTCGGCGACGGCCCGTACCTCTCCCCCGCCGGGCGCGAGCAGTCCCGCGATCAGCGCCGTGAGCGTCGACTTGCCGCTGCCGCTCGGCCCGGTGATCGCGAGGTGCGTGCCGGCGGGGACGTCGAGATCGAGCCCTTTCAGGACGGGCTCGGCGTGCGGCCCGTACGCGAAGGTGACCTGGCTCAGGCTGATGGCGTACGGGTCCGGGGGCGTCGCGACCCGTACCGGCGGCGGTCCTGCGGGCTCGGCGAGGAGGCGGCGCAGGACGACGAAGAGCCGGGAGCCGGTGGTGCCGAGTCCTTCCATCAGGCTCTGCAGGGCGGGCAGCAGGGACTGGGTGAGGTAGACGAGGGCGCCGGCCAGGGCGCCCGGGCTCACTCCCTGCCGGAGCAGCCAGGGTGCGGTGACCAGGAGCAGCAGGATGGGCAGCCGTCCGCCGACGGAGACCGAGAGCACCCGGACCCCGGCCCAGCGGGCCACGGACTCGGCGGCTGCGCGCTCGGCGTCCACGGGGACGGCGGCCTCCGCGGCGACCCGGTGCTCGGCGCCGGCCGCGCGGATGTCCCGCAACCCGCCCACCGCGCGGCCGAGTTCACCGGCGACCGCTTCGTCCGCGGCGAGGAAGCGCTCCTGGCGGTGGGCGAGGGGGCGCAGGGTCGCGGCGAACAAGGTGAGCCCGGCAAGCAGCGGGGGCGCCACGACGAGGAGCAGCTGCGGCGCGAGGACGAACAGGCCGACGAGCGCGCCGATCGCGGTGAACACGAAGGAACGCAGCACGAGGATCAGGCCGGCGAGGGTGTCCCGGGCGATCTCGACCTGATGGGTGAGCCGGGAGACGGCGGCGTCGTCGGGGGTGTCGAGGGCGCGGCGTACGACCCGGCGCACGAGCGCGTCACGGGCGGGCTCGACCAGGGCGGCGACGCACCGGTACACCCGCCCGGTCCCGTACGCGGCGACAGCCACGGACCCGGCGGCCACCGCGAGCCATCCGAGTCCGGTCCCGTTGGCCCTCGCGAGAAACCCGTCGTCCAACGCTCGCGCCAGCGCGTACCCGAGCAGCCACGTCTGCCCGGCCTCGAGCAGTGACCAGAACATAAGGAGGGCAAGGTCTCGGGGGTGGACGGCCAGGTAGCGGGCCGCTGCGCGGGGCAGGCCGGCGGAAGGTTGAGGGGAGCGTCGGGGGGTGGCGGTGCGCCTGGAGGGGATTGGCTCGGCGGAGGGGGCGGGGGCAGGGGTTGAGGGGGCGAGGGCCGAGAGGGCGGAGGGCTCGGGACCGGACGGCTCGGGACCGGACGGCTCGGGACCGGACGGCTCAGGACCGGACGGCTCGGGACCGGACGGCTCAGGACCGGACGGCTCAGGACCGGACGGCTCAGGACCGGACGGCTCAGGACCGGACGGCTCAGGACCGGACGGCTCAGGACCGGACGGCTCAGGACCGGACGGCTCAGGACCGGACGGCTCAGGACCGGACGG
>NZ_JAEIMH010000015.1:0-6213 GCF_016464295.1 Streptomyces sp. N35
CGACTTCCGCCTCACCCCGCCCCACCCCCCCCGAGCCCCGCCTCAGCCCACCTGCCCCTGAACCTCCTTCGAGATCAGCTCCAGGTGGTCCAGGTCCTCCAGGTCCAGGATCTGGAGATACACCCGCTCCGAGCCGATCTCCGCATAGCGGCCCAGCTTGTCGACGACCTCGGACGGGGAGCCGGCCAGGCCGTTGGCCTTGAGTTCGTCCACGTCGCGGCCGATGACCGCCGCGCGCCGGGCCACCTCGGCGTCGTCCTTGCCGACGCAGGCGATCAGGGCGTTGGAGTACACCAGGTCGTCCGCCTTGCGGCCCGCCGTCTCGGGGGGCGCCCGGGCGCGGCCGGACTGCCGCTTGCTGTCCTCGATCGAGGCGAACGGGATGTTGAACTCATCGGCGTACTGCGCTGCAAGGCGCGGGGTGCGCGCAGCGCCGTGGCCGCCGATCAGCACCGGCACCTTGGCCTGCGCGGGCTTGGGCAGCGCGGGCGAGTCGGTCAGCTGGTAGTGCTTGCCCTCGTACGAGAAGGTCCGGCCCGCCTCCGTACCCCACAGCCCGGTGACGATGGCCAGCTGCTCCTCGAGCCGGGCGAACTTCTCCTTGGGGAACGGAATGCCGTACGCCTTGTGCTCCTCCTCGAACCAGCCCGCGCCCAGGCCGAGTTCGACCCGGCCGCCCGACATCTGGTCGACCTGGGCCACCTGGATGGCCAGCACACCCGGCAGCCGGAAGGTGCCGGCCGTCATCAGCGTGCCGAGCCGGGTCCGGCTGGTCTCACGGGCCAGGCCGGCGAGGGTGATCCAGGCGTCGGTCGGGCCCGGCAGGCCGTCCGCGGAGCCCATCTTCAGGTAGTGGTCGGACCGGAAGAAGGCGTCGAAGCCGAGGTCCTCGGTCGCCTTGGCGACGGTCAGCAACGTGTCATAAGTGGCCCCCTGCTGGGGCTCGGTGAAGATGCGAAGATCCATGCCCTCCATCCTGCACGCTCGAACGCCCGTCAACCGAGCCGACTCCGCCTGTCCATGCGCTCCTCGGTCGGGTGAAACTGCGTCAACTGGGAGCCCGGCAGCGGTCCGTGCCAGTGACCGGACCTGGGGGTGATCGTTGGCTCGGGCGGAGCCGGACCGCCCGGCACCGGCGCACGCTGCCCGGGCGTCGCCTGCACGAACTGCTCCGCCCCACTGGACGGAGCGCAGGCCGAGGAGGCCGTCATGTCCCAGGAAGCCGCGCCGGAACAGGTCACGGAGATTCCCGCCCAGGGCGGCCGCCCCAAGGGTCTGCTGCAGCAGATGGAAGAACTGATGGCCGCGCTCAACGCGGACCTGTCCCAGCTCGACGCCGATCTCCAGTCCGCCCCCCGCACCCCCACCGAGGACACCCGGCGGGACTGACACCCCTGTCCGCTAGGGTGACGGCCCGAACGCACGGGCGCCGAGCCCGCGGACCACAGGTGGGGGAGATGGCGCAGACGCGCGGCAGCAGTGTGACGGGCTGGATCCACGCCGTGGCCAGCGTCCTCGTCGGCGCGGCCGCCGTGCTCATGCTGGGCATCCAGTTCTTCTCCGCCACGACGGCCGGCGCGATCGCCATCGGTGTCGCGCTGGTCGGCCTGGTCGTCGAGGCCAAGAACGGGGACGTCTCCCGCCGCCGCACCTTCCATCTCGCGGGTCTCCTGATGGGCATCGCGGCGGCGGTACTGGCACAGATCGTGCCCTCTTTGTTCTTCTTCGCCTCCATGTAAGGCCCGTCGGCGAGGCCGGAAAACCCGGCCGTCTCCCCTTCTGACCTCCGGTTTTGCATAATGCACGGGTGACAGACGGACGGCATCGCAAGCACGGATCGGCAGAGAGCGCCGACCGTTCCCGACGTGCCGCCCATCACCGGACAAGTCACCTTCTCGCCGGCAAAATCCGGGGCCGTCCGAGCCGCGCGGCCCTCCCGCCGCCGCTGTGGCTGAGGATCGAAGGCATCGCCGTCGCGGCCGTCGGGACCCTCGCCGTCATCGGCTGCGCGGTCGCGGCCGTACTGGCCGGGCTGCCTTCGTCCAAGGCCGTCGCCGCCGGAGTGGTCGCCGTGCTGGCGCTCACGCTGTATCTGCTCGTCACCCGCGCCGGACGGCTCATCGGCGGCATCGTCGCCGGCCTCGGCATCGCGCTGGCCATGGTCGTACCGCAGGCGGCGACGGAGCTCACCCTGGCCGGGCGCGGCGAACGCGTCCAGGTCGTGGTCACCGCGGTGGACGTGAGCGGCGAGGACGAGGACCGGTATCTGTGCTCCGTGCGGTACGGGGACGGGACGCCGGTGCAGCGGCGGCTGTGGCGGGGGTGCTCGGCCTCGGTGTCCCCCGGGGAGTCGATCGCGATGGTGTACGACCCGAAGGGGCGCATCGCGCCGAGGGGAGCCTCTCCCGCACCGGAAACCTGGCAGCTCGTGGTGCAAGGCGCGGGTCTGGCCGGGCTGCTCGCCGCGTTCAGTTATGCGGCGGTCGTACGGTCGATCCGCCGCCGGTACTGAGGCCGCCGGGACCATGGGGCCGTCGCGTACGGGCCGAAAATCCCTGCAGGTCGGCGCGGTGTCCGGGGTACGTTGAGCGGACGCCCGGCTCCGGGCGCACCCACTCAGACGGCGTCCGAGACGCCCCCGTATCGAGGCAACCACCGTGTTCCTGACGATCTCCACCACCGGCACCCCGGACCGCCCCGCGACCGACCTCGGCTTCCTTCTGCACAAGCATCCCGACAACGCCCAGGTGTTCAGCACCTCGCAGGGCCGGGCGCATGTGCTCTACCCCGAGGCGGACGAGGACCGGTGCACGGCGGCGCTGCTCCTGGAGATCGATCCCATCGCGCTCGTCCGCAAGGGGAAGGGCAAGGGGCGCGGCGGTGCGCCCGACGCGGCGCTCGCGCAGTACGTCAACGACCGCCCGTATGCCGCCTCCTCGCTGCTCGCCGTGGCCCTGAGCTCGGTGTTCAAGTCCGCCCTTCGCGGTGTGTGCACCGCGAAGCCCGAGCTCGTCGGGCAGGTGCTGCCGCTGCGCATCGAGGTGCCGGCGCTGCCCGCGCGCGGCGGCGCCGAGCTGGTCACCAAGCTCTTCGCGCCGCTCGGCTGGAACGTCACCGCCGAGTCCGTGGCGCTCGACACCCAGTTCCCCGAATGGGGTGCTTCGCGGTACGTACGGCTCGTACTCGAAGGCGACATGGTCCTCGCCGAGGCGCTGCGGCACCTGTACGTGCTGCTGCCGGTGCTCGACGACGCCAAGCACTACTGGGTCGCGCCCGACGAGGTCGACAAGCTCCTTCGCGCCGGTGAGGGCTGGCTCGCCGAACACCCCGAGCACAAGCTGATCACCAGCCGTTACCTGTCCCGGCGTTGGTCGCTGACGCGTGAGGCGATGGAGCGTCTGGAGCTGGTGCGCCTCGCCGACCTCGACGGACTCGAGGTCGAACAGGTCGACAACGCCGTCGGCGAGGAGAGCTCCGCCGACGAAGTGGCAGATGCGGAGGAGAAGGCGGTCCCGCTCGCCGTGCAGCGGCGGGACGCGATCGTCGACGCGCTCAAGGCGTGCGGTGCGCACCGGGTGCTCGACCTGGGCTGCGGTCAGGGCCAGTTGGTGCAGGCGCTGCTCAAGGACGCGTCGTTCACCGAGATCGTCGGGGTCGACGTGTCGGTGCGCGCGCTCACCATCGCCGCCCGCCGGCTCAAGCTGGAACGGATGGGGGAGCGGCAGGCCTCGCGCGTCCAGCTCTTCCAGGGCTCGCTCGCGTACACGGACAAGCGGCTCAAGGGATACGACGCCGCCGTGCTCAGCGAGGTCATCGAACACCTCGACCTGCCGCGCCTTCCCGCGCTCGAATACGCGGTGTTCGGCTCGGCCCGGCCCGCGACCGTGCTCGTGACCACGCCGAACGTCGAGTACAACGTCCGCTGGGAGTCGCTGCCCGCCGGGCACGTACGCCACAGCGACCACCGCTTCGAGTGGACCCGTGAGGAGTTCCGGGACTGGGCACGGCAGGTGGCCGAACGGCACGGCTACGCCGTCGAGTTCCGGCCCGTCGGACCGGACGACCCGGAGGTCGGGCCGCCCACACAGATGGCCGTTTTCACGATCACCGGCAGCACCGACACCACTGGCACGACCACCGGCACCAGCGCCATCACCGGCACCACCACGAAGGGAGAGCAGGCCGCATGACCGAGAACCTGACCGACGCACCGCGCGCGGGCCGCGTCCTGCCCGTCACCGATCTGTCCCTCGTGGTCCTGATCGGCTCCACCGGCTCGGGCAAGTCCAGCTTCGCCCGCAAGCACTTCAAGTCCACCGAGGTGCTCTCCAGCGACTTCTTCCGCGGTCTTGTCGCCGATGACGAGAACGACCAGAGCGCCAGCGGCGACGCGTTCGACGTCCTGCACTACATCGCCGGCAAGCGCCTGGCCGCGGGACGGCTCACCGTCGTCGACGCGACGAATGTGCAGACCGAGTCGCGCCGGCAGCTCGTCCAGATCGCCCGGCAGCACGACGTGCTGCCGATCGCGATCGTCCTCGACGTCCCCGAAGAGGTCTGCGCCGCACGCAACGCGACCCGCGCCGACCGCGCGGACATGCCCCGCCGCGTCATCCAGCGCCACCAGCGCGAGCTGCGCCGCTCGCTGCGCGGCCTGGAGCGCGAGGGCTTCCGCAAGGTGCACATCCTGCGCGGCGTCGAGGAGATCGAGGGCGCCTCGATCTCGATCGAGAAGCGCTACAACGACCTCACCCACCTCACAGGCCCCTTCGACATCATCGGCGACATCCACGGCTGCCGCTCCGAACTCGACACCCTGCTCGGCACGTTGGGTTACGAGGACGGAGTGCACCCCGAGGGACGTACGGCCGTGTTCGTCGGCGACCTCGTCGACCGCGGACCGGACAGCCCGGGCGTCCTGCGCCGCGTGATGTCCATGGTCACGTCGGGCAACGCGCTGTGCGTGCCCGGCAACCACGAGAACAAGTTCGGCCGCTACCTCAAGGGCCGCGGCGTCCAGCACACCCACGGCCTCGCCGAGACCATCGAGCAGATGGACGGCGAGAGCGAGGAATTCCGCGCCGAGGTGCGGGAGTTCATCGACGGCCTCGTCAGTCACTACGTACTCGACGAGGGCAAGCTCGTGGTGTGTCACGCGGGGCTGCCCGAGAAGTACCACGGCCGCACTTCGGGCCGCGTCCGCAGCCACGCCCTGTACGGGGACACCACCGGCGAGACCGACGAGTTCGGCCTGCCCGTGCGCTACCCGTGGGCCGAGGACTACCGCGGCCGCGCCGCCGTGGTCTACGGCCACACCCCGGTGCCGACCGCGAGCTGGGTCAACAACACCATCTGCCTCGACACGGGCGCCGTCTTCGGCGGCAAGCTCACCGCGCTGCGCTGGCCGGAGCGCGAACTGGTCGACGTACCGGCCGAGAAGGTCTGGTACGAGCCGGTCAGGCCGCTCGCGTCCGAGGCACCCGGCGGGCACGAGGGCCGGCCGCTCGACCTGGCGGACGTGCACGGCCGCCGGATCGTGGAGACCGGCGAGCACGGGCGGGTTTCGGTCCGCGAGGAGAACGCGGCCGCGGCGCTCGAAGTGATGAGCCGCTTCGCGGTCGACCCGCGCCTGGTCCCGTACCTGCCGCCGACCATGGCGCCCACCGCGACCTCAAAGGTCGAGGGCTACTTGGAGCACCCGGCGGAGGCCTTCGCGCAGTACGCCGCGGACGGGGTCGAGCGGGTCGTGTGCGAGGAGAAGCACATGGGCTCGCGGGCCGTGGCGCTGGTCTGCCGCGACGCGGCGGCCGCGCGCGAGCGCTTCGGCGTGGACGGACCGACCGGATCCCTCTACACCCGTACAGGCCGGCCCTTCTTCAGCGACCCCACGGTCACGGAGGAGATCCTGCGGCGCGTACGGGAAGCGGTGGACGAGGCCGGGCTCTGGGACGAGCTCGGCACGGACTGGGTGCTGCTCGACGCGGAGTTGCTGCCCTGGTCACTCAAGGCCCCCGGCCTGCTGCGGTCGCAGTACGCGGCCGTGGGCGCGGCGGCCGGAGCGGTCTTCCCCGGGGCGGTCGCCGCACTGGAGGCGGCGGTCGCGCGCGGGGTCGACGCGGGCGAGCTGCTGACCAGGCAGCGGGAACGGGCGGCGGGGGCCTCCGCGGTCACCCAGGCGTACCCGCGCTACTGCTGGACCACGGGCGGTCTGGG
>NZ_JAEIMH010000015.1:6223-69283 GCF_016464295.1 Streptomyces sp. N35
TGGCCCACGGACGGCCGGGAGGGGGTGCGGCCCGCGCCCTCCCAGATCCTCGCGGTCCAGGGCCGGAGCATGGCGTCCGTCCCGCACGACGAGCAGTTGGCGCTGCTCGACCGGCTGGTCGCGGCCGACTCGTCCGGGCTGCTGCAGACGACGCGTCGCCTCTACGTGGACACCGGTTCGCCTCAGTCGGTGCAGGCCGGCATCGACTGGTGGCTGGAGATGACCGGGCGCGGCGGCGAGGGCATGGTCGTCAAGCCGCTCGGTGCGCTGGTGCGCGACGGCAAGGGGCGGCTCGTCCAGCCCGGGATCAAGTGCCGCGGGCGTGAGTACCTCCGGATCATCTACGGGGCGGAGTACACGCGCCCGGAGAACCTGGAGCGGCTGCGCAACCGTTTCCTGGGCCACAAGCGGTCCCTCGCCCTGCGCGAGTACGCACTCGGGGTCGAGGCCCTGTCCCGCCTGGGCTCGGGTGAGCCGCTGTGGCGGGTGCACGAGGCGGTGTTCGCGGTGCTTGCGCTGGAGTCGGAGCCGGTGGACCCCCGGCTGTAGGGCGCGCTCGGGCGGGTGGGGATGCGGGGTGGGGGATTCTCTTTCCCCCATCCCGCCCCTTCCCGGAACTGGGGGCTTGGCCCTCAGGCCCCCCCGCAGCCGAACTTCGTTCGGATCTGCTCAAGCGCCGCAGGGGCTGAATGTGGGCACGATGTCGTCATGGGATTCCATGTCGACTCCGAAACCGGCCGCCTCCGTCGAGTCATCCTGCACCGGCCCGACCTGGAGCTGAAGCGCCTTACGCCCAGCAACAAGGACACCCTCCTCTTCGACGACGTTCTGTGGGTCCGCCGGGCCCGCCAGGAGCACGACGGATTCGCCGACGTCCTGCGCGACCGCGGCGTCGAGGTGCACCTCTTCGGCGACCTGCTCCAAGAGACGCTGAACCTCCCCGCCGCCCGCACCCTCGTCCTCGACCGCGTCTTCGACGAGAAGGCCTACGGCCCCCTGGCCACCCCGACCCTGCGCGCGGCCTTCGAGACGATGAGCGCCGCGGATCTGGTGTCCGCGCTGGTCGGCGGGATGACCAAGCGCGAGTACCTGGAGCGGCACCCCGAGCCCACCTCCGTGCGCTTCCACACCATGGAGCTGGACGACTTCCTGCTCGGGCCGCTGCCCAACCACCTCTTCACCCGCGACACCTCCGCCTGGATCTACGACGGGGTCTCGATCAACGCGATGCGCTGGCCCGCGCGGCAGCGCGAGACCGTGCACTTCGAGGCGATCTACCGGCACCATCCGCTGTTCACGGGGTCCGGGGCCGGAACGTTCCACCACTGGTCCGAGGGCCAGTCCGACTACCCGTCGACCATCGAGGGCGGCGACGTCCTCGTCATCGGCAACGGGGCAGTACTGATCGGGATGAGTGAACGGACCACCCCGCAGGCCGTGGAAATGCTGGCGCACAAGCTCTTCGCGGCCGGCTCCGCCCGCAGCATCGTGGCGCTCGACATGCCCAAGCGACGGGCGTTCATGCACCTCGACACCGTGATGACGATGGTGGACGGCGACACGTTCACCCAGTACGCGGGACTCGGCATGCTTCCCTCGTACACCATCGAACCGGGCGTGGGCGAGCGGGAGTTGAAGGTCACCGACCATCCGCCCGAGCATATGCACCGGGCCATCGCGGCGGCCCTCGGACTCGGCTCGATCCGTGTCCTGACCGCCGTCCAGGACGTCCACTCCGCCGAGCGGGAGCAGTGGGACGACGGCTGCAACGTGCTCGCCGTCGAGCCCGGCGTCGTGATCGCGTACGAGCGGAACGCCACCACCAACACGTATCTGCGCAAGGAAGGCATCGAGGTCATCGAGATCCGGGGCAGTGAGCTGGGCCGCGGCCGCGGCGGGCCGCGGTGCATGAGCTGTCCGGTCGAGCGGGGTGCCGTGGGCTGAGCCCCCGCCGCGCGGTATACATTTACTGACCCTCGTATATAGTTGCAGTCTATTGATCGTCCCCACCAGTCCTGGAGCATGCGCATGGCCACCCACCTGACCGGGCGTTCCTTCGTCAAGGAGCTCGACTTCACGGCCGAGGAGTTCATCGGTCTGGTCGACCTTGCCGCCGAGCTCAAGGCGGCGAAGAAGGCCGGCGCGGAGGTCAAGCGGCTGGCCGGGAAGAACATCGCGCTGATCTTCGAGAAGACCTCGACCCGCACACGCTGCGCGTTCGAGGTCGCGGCCGCCGACCAGGGGGCGTCCACCACCTGTCTCGACCCGTCGGGCTCGCAGATAGGGCACAAGGAGTCGATGAAGGACACGGCCCGGGTGCTCGGCCGGATGTTCGACGGGATCGAGTTCCGCGGTGACAGCCAGGCCGGGGTCGAGGAGCTCGCCGCGTATGCCGGAGTGCCGGTCTGGAACGGGCTGACCGACGACTGGCACCCGACCCAGATGCTCGCCGATGTGCTCACCATGACCGAGCACAGCACCAAGCCGCTCACGGACATCTCGTTCGCCTATCTCGGCGACGCCCGTTTCAACATGGGCAACTCGTATCTGGTGACCGGCGCGCTGCTCGGCATGGACGTACGGATCGTCGCGCCCCGCGCCTACTGGCCGGCCGACGAGATCGTGGCGCAGGCCCGCGAGCTGGCCGGGAAGAGCGGTGCGCGGATCACGTTCACCGAGGATGTCGAGGGGGGCGTGCGCGGCGCGGACTTCGTCGTCACCGACGTCTGGGTCTCGATGGGGGAGCCCAAGGAGGTCTGGGCCGAGCGGATCGCCGCCCTGACGCCGTACGCCGTGACGATGGAGGTGCTGCGCGCGAGCGGCAATCCGGACGTGAAGTTCCTGCACTGCCTGCCCGCGTTCCATGACCTCGGTACCAAGGTCGGCCAGGAGATCCACGAGCAGTACGGGCTCGACTCGCTCGAAGTCACCGACGAGGTCTTCGAGTCGGCGCACTCGGTGGTCTTCGACGAGGCCGAGAACCGGCTGCACACCATCAAGGCCGTCATGGTCGCGACCCTGGGCTGACGGCCCGGGATATCAGAGCGCCGGCCGTGCCGGAAGCGTGAACCACACCGCCTTGCCGGAATCGGTGAGGCGGTGTCCGCATGCCTGGCTCAGGGCGCGGATCAGCAGCAGCCCCCGGCCGTGTTCCTGCCACGGGTCGGGGTGTTCGTCCGGCTTCGGGCGGGTCAGATCGCCCGGCGGCGCGGGCGAGGGATCGTGCACCTCGACCTGGCAGCCGGTCGGCAGCAGCTCCACCACCAGCTCGATCGGGGCGTCGCCGGAGGTGTGCTCGACGGCGTTCGCCACCAGCTCCGCGGTGAGCAGCTCCGCCGTGTCGCAGTCCGCGGCCTGATCGGCGTCGAGGTCCTGCAGTGCCGTACGGACCAGGGCACGGGCGACAGGCACGGCCGCAACGGTGTGCGGCAGCGCGATGCGCCAAGAGGCAGGGAGTTCGTGCAAGGCGGGTCCGTTCAGAGGCAGGCTGTCCTGCTTTCAACCATAGGAAGCGTAACCCCGATGCCAGTAGAGCCACCGGGCCGGGGTGAAGTGGGACGTACGCCACATAAATAGGGACCTTTGGGGCGCGTGGGAGAGAATCGGTGGCTGCCTTATCGCGCACTCGTGACGGCGGTCATATCCGAGTGATAGCTTCGAAGGGCCGCACACGCCGCCCGCAGGAGGCCTCGGTATGAGCCCGTTCACCGGTTCCGCGTCCCGCACCTCCGAGTGGCGCCACCTGAGGGTGAGCGTCGATGAGAGCTCCGTGGCCACGGTGACGCTCGCCCGGCCCGAGAAGCTCAATGCGCTGACCTTCGGCGCGTACGCCGATCTGCGGGATCTGCTCGCCGAGCTGGCCCGCGAGAAGACCGTCCGCGCGCTGGTCCTGGCCGGTGAGGGCCGGGGTTTCTGCTCCGGTGGCGATGTCGACGAGATCATCGGTGCCACGCTCGGGATGGACACCTCACAGCTGCTCGACTTCAACCGCATGACCGGCCAGGTCGTGCGCGCGATCCGCGAGTGCCCCTTCCCGGTGATCGCCGCACTGCACGGCGTGGCCGCGGGCGCCGGTGCCGTGCTCGCACTCGCCGCGGACTTCCGGGTCGCCGACCCTTCGGCACGGTTCGCGTTCCTGTTCACCAAGGTCGGACTGTCCGGCGGCGACATGGGCGCGGCCTATCTGCTGCCCCGGATCGTCGGGCTCGGCCATGCGACCCGGCTGCTCATGCTCGGCGATACGGTGCGGGCGCCCGAGGCCGAACGGATCGGGCTGATCAGCGAGCTGACCGACGAGGGCCGCTCCGACGAGGCCGCGCAGGCCCTGGCCCACCGGCTCGCCGAGGGACCTGCCCTCGCGTACGCGCAGACGAAGGCCCTGCTCACGGCCGAGCTCGACATGCCGCTCGCCGCCGCCGTGGAGATGGACGCGGCGACCCAGGCGCTGCTGATGAACGGCGAGGACTACGCGGAGTTCCATGCCGCCTTCACCGCCAAGCGCCCGCCGAAGTGGCAGGGGAAGTGACCGTGCCGGGGCACCTGCGGGTCGCCGTCATCGGCGGCGGGCCCGGCGGCCTCTACGCCGCCGCGCTGCTCAAGCGCCTCGACCCCGCCCGCGAGATCACCGTCTGGGAGCGCAACGCACCCGACGACACCTTCGGCTTCGGGGTCGTCCTGTCCGACGAGACCCTCGGCGGGATCGAGCACGCCGACCCGGTGGTCTACGCGGCGATGCAGCGGGAGTTCGTGCGCTGGGACGATATCGACATCGTGCACCGCGGCCACCGCTCCACCTCGGGCGGCCATGGCTTCGCCGCGCTCGGGCGCAAGCGGCTCCTGCAGATCCTGCACGGGCGCTGCCGGGACCTCGGCGTCGAGCTCCGCTTCCGCACGCAGGCGCCACCCGCGGCCGAACTGGCCGCCTCGTACGACCTGGTGATCGCCGCAGACGGGGTGAACAGCCTGACCCGTGAGGCCCACGCCGACGTCTTCGGCCCGCGGATCGAGGAGCACCGCTGCCGCTACATCTGGCTGGCCGCGGACTTCGCCTTCGACGCTTTCCGCTTCGAGATCGCCGAGACCGAACACGGCGTGATGCAGCTGCACGGCTATCCGTACAACGACGGCGAATCCACCGTGATCGTCGAGATGCGCGAAGAGGTCTGGAAGGCGGCCGGCTTCGACGGGCTCGGCGAGCGCGAGTCGGTGGAACGCTGCGCCAAACTCTTCGCCGACGCGCTCGACGGACGCCCGCTGCGGTCCAACAACTCCAGCTGGATCCGCTTCCGCACCGTCGTCAACGACCGCTGGTCCCACGGGCACACGGTGCTCCTCGGCGACGCCGCCCACACCGCGCACTTCTCCATCGGCTCCGGCACCAAACTCGCCGTCGAGGACGCCCTCGCCCTCGTCGCCTGCATCGAGGAACAGCCCACGATCGAGCAGGCACTTCGGGCGTACGAGGAGGAGCGGCGCCCCGTCGTGACCTCCACACAGCGGGCGGCCCGAGCAAGCCTCGAGTGGTTCGAGGAGCTCGGGCGCTATGCGGACCAGCAGCCGCGGCAGTTCGCGTTCAATCTGCTCACCCGCAGCCGCCGCGTGACCCATGACAATCTGCGGCTCAGGGACCCGGAGTTCACCGCGGAGGTGGAGCGCGAGTTCGGCTGCCCGCCCGGGACTCCGCCCATGTTCACACCGCTGCGGATCGGCGGTCTCGAGCTGCGCAACCGCGTGGTCGTCTCGCCGATGGACATGTACTCGGCCGTCGACGGCGTCCCCGGCGACTTCCATCTGGTGCACCTCGGCGCCCGCGCGCTCGGCGGGGCCGGCCTGGTGATGACCGAGATGGTCTGCGTCAGCCCCGAGGGCCGGATCACGCCCGGCTGCGCGGGCCTGTGGAACCCGCAGCAGTCCGACGCCTGGAGCCGAATCACCGCCTTCGTCCACCAGCAGGCGCCCGGCACCGCGATCGGTCTGCAGCTCGGCCACTCCGGCCGCAAGGGCTCCACCAAACTGATGTGGGAGGGCATCGACGAACCCCTCGACGAGGGAAACTGGCCCCTGGCCGCGCCCTCCCCGCTCCCGTACAAGCAAGGCAGCCGGACCCCGCGGGAGCTCACCCGGGACGGGCTCACCGAGATCCGCGAGCAGTTCGCCGCCGCAGCCTGGCGGGCCGAGCGCTGCGGATTCGATCTGCTCGAACTGCACTGCGCGCACGGCTACTTGCTGTCCAGCTTCCTGTCGCCGCTGACGAATCTCCGCACGGATGAATACGGCGGCTCGCTGGAGAACCGGCTGCGCTATCCCCTTGAGGTCTTCGACGCGGTACGGGCCATCTGGCCCGAGGAGAAGCCGCTGACGGTACGGATCTCCGCCACCGACTGGGCCGAGGGCGGCACCAGCGGGGACGACGCCGTGCGGATCGCCCGGGCCTTCGCGGCGCACGGCGCGGACGCCGTCGATGTGTCGACCGGGCAGGTGGTGGCCGAGGAGCAGCCCGCGTACGGCCGCTCGTACCAGACCCCGTACGCCGACCGGATCCGGCAGGAGACCGGGATTCCGGTGATCGCGGTGGGGGCGATCTCGTCGTGGGACGACGTCAACTCGCTGATCCTGGCGGGCCGCACCGATCTGTGCGCCCTCGCACGGCCGCATCTGTACGACCCGCACTGGACCCTGCACGCGGCGGCCGAACAGGGCTACTCCGGACCCGGGATCGCCTGGCCGCTCCCGTACCGGGCGGGCAGCCGCCGCCCGCAGACCGGCCGCACGGACGGACCGAAGCCGCGTCTGACCCTGGAGTAGACACTTCTCAGGCGCCCGGGAGCTCCGCGAACCGAGCCCCGGCGCCCCTCAGCCGCCGGTGCAGCTGCCCGAACACCTCCGCCGATCTGCTGCCGGGCCAGTCGGGCGGCAGCAGTTCCGCGGGCAGGACGGGGTCGGCGTACGGGAGGTGACGCCAGGAGTCGAGCGCCCGGAGATAGTCACGGTACGCCTCTTCGGCGGGCGTGTCCGTGCGGGATTCCCAAGCGGCGAGCACGGGTTCATGCCGGTCGAGGAATTCCCTGTGCAGTGTGGCGAGCGCGGCCAGATCCCACCAGCGGGCCACCGATTCCGCGGTCGCCGAGAACCCCAGATGCTCACCGCGGAACAGATCGACGTACCGGTCGAGTTGGAGCCGCTCCAGCGTGTGCCGCGTCTCCTCGTGCAGGCGCGCGGGTGCGATCCAGACGCCGGGCGCCGCCGTGCCGAAACCGAGCCGAGCCAGTTGGGAGCGGAGCACATGGCGTTTGCTGCGCTCGGCCTCCGGCACCGAGAACACCGCGAGCACCCAGCCGTCCCGCAGGGAGGGCGCCCCCTCGGCGTAGATCCGCCGGTCCCCGTCGTCGAGCAGCCGCCGCGCCTCGCCGGACAGCGCGTACCCCGCGGCGCCCTGCCCGGTGCGTTGCGGCACGAGCAGCCCGCGCCGCTTCAGACGCGACACCGAGGAGCGCACCGCCGGCGCGTCCACCCCGACCGCGTCGAGCAGCCGGATCAACTCGGCCACCGGTACGGGCCCTTGGAGGCGGCGCCCGTAGGCCCCGTAGAACGTGACGATCAAGGATCGCGGAGTCTGCTGCTCTGCCACGTGATCACTCTAGAACGCGCAGCTTGAAGCGCTGCAGCTTCCCCGTCGGCGTACGCGGCAGGGCCTCGGGGAATTCGATCAGGCGCGGGCACTTGTACGGCACCAGTTCGGCCTTCACGAACTCCCGCAGCGCCTCGGCCGTCTGCGGTGTACGCGGTGCACCGTCCCGCAGCACCACATAGGCGGCGACGACCTGTCCGCGCCGCTCGTCCGGCTGTCCGACGACCGCGGCTTCCAGGACGTCGGGGTGCCTGAGCAGCGCGTCCTCGACCTCCGGGCCCGCGATGTTGTACCCGGCCGAGATGATCATGTCGTCCGCGCGGGCCACGTAGCGGAAGTAGCCGTCGGGCTCGCGGACATAGGTGTCGCCGGTGATGTTCCAGCCGTCGCGGACGTACTCCGACTGCCGCGGATCCGACAGATAGCGGCAGCCGACAGGGCCACGTACCGCGAGCAGCCCGGGCTCCCCGTCGGCGACCTGCTTGCCCTCGCCGTCGACCACACGCGCGGTCCAGCCGGGGACGGGGGTGCCGGTGGCGCCCGGGCGGATGGCGTCGTCGGCGGCGGAGATGAAGATATGGAGCAGCTCGGTGGCCCCGATCCCGTTGATGATCCTCAGCCCGGTCCGCTCGTACCAGGACTGCCAGGTTGCGGCCGGCAGATTCTCGCCGGCGGACACACAGCGCCGCAGCGTCCGTACGTCCGCGCCCTTGTCGATCTCGTCGAGCAGCGCGCGGTACGCGGTCGGCGCGGTGAACACCACGGAGACCCCGTGCTCGGCGATGGCCGGCAACAGCTGCTTGGGACCGGCCTGTTCGAGAAGGAGCGCACTCGCGCCGGCCCGCATCGGGAAGATCACGAGACCGCCGAGACCGAACGTGAAGCCGAGCGGGGGACTGCCCGCGAACACATCGTCCGGTTCGGGCTTCAGTACATGGCGCGAGAAGGTGTCGGCGATCGCGAGGACATCGCGGTGGAAGTGGATACAGCCCTTCGGCCGCCCCGTCGTCCCGCTGGTGAAGGCGATCAGCGCGACATCGTCGGCGGCCGTCTCGACCGGTGCGAACCACTCGGGCTGATGCTCGGCGAGCCGGCACAGATCGTCGGGGGTGTCACCGCCGAAGGGCGTGACCCGCAGGCCGGGCACATCCTTGAGGTCTTCGAGGAACCGCGCGTCGCACAGCGCGTGGCCGACCTGGGCGATCTCGCACATCGTGGCCAGCTCCTGCGCGCGATGCTGGGCGAGGACCGTCACGGCCACCGCGCCCGCCTTCATCACGGCCAGCCAGCAGGCCGCGAGCCACGGACCGGTGGGCCCGCGAAGGAGCACCCGGTTTCCGGGCACGACACCCAGCTCCGCGGTGAGCACCTGGGCGATCCGGTCGACATGACCCTGCAGTTGTCCGTACGTCCACACCTCGCCGGAGCCGGTGCGGAACACGGGCCGCGAGGCACCGAAGCGCTCGACGGTCGCATCGAGCAGCTCGGCCCCGCAGTTGAGGCGGTCGGGATAGTGCAGCTCGGGCAGGTCGAAGGTGAGTTCCGGCCACTGATCCGCGGGAGGCAGGTGGTCCCGCGCGAAGGTGTCGGCGTGGGCGGACGTGCTGAGCGGTGTCGGCTCCATATTGGCTGCCCCTTCACTGTGGTGGGGTCGCGCAACGAGCGTATCGTGATGATGACGACAGTCAACGGTGCGCGATAAGTCCGCGCGATACGTCCGTCGGAGGGAGCACCACCGTGCCGGAGTTCGCCCTGGATCCCAAGGAACTTCAGTGGTGTGCCGAGCTGCGGGAGCTGGCCGCCACCCGATTGCGCCCGCTCGCCGAATCGGGCGAACCGGGAGAGGTGAACCGCCCGTTGGTGGCCGCCCTCGGTGAACTCGGCCTGCTCTCCCGCCTGTTCACCTCCGGCTCCCTCGAGCTGTGCCTGATGCGGGAGTCGCTCGCGTACGGCTGTACGGAGGCGGAGACGGCGCTCGCGCTCCAGGGGCTTGGCGCGCACCCTGTGCATGCTTGTGGCACCGAGGCTCAGCGCGCCCGCTGGCTGCCGGAGGTCTCGGCGGGCCGGGCGGTCGCGGCCTTCGCACTGAGCGAGCCGGGGGCGGGGTCGGATGCGGGGGCGCTCTCCCTCGAGGCCCGCGCCGAGGGCGACGGCTGGCTGCTCAGCGGATCGAAATGCTGGATCTCCAACGCGCCCGGCGCTGATTTCTACACCGTCTTCGCCCGTACGACCCCGGGGGCGGGCGCGCGCGGAGTGACGGCGTTCCTGGTGCCGGCCGACCGGCCGGGGCTTTTCGGCGAACCCCTGGAGATGCTCTCGCCGCACCCCATCGGCTCGCTGGCCTTCGACGGTGTACGGGTGGGCCCGGAGGATGTCCTCGGCTCCGTCGACCAGGGCTTCCGGGTGGCCATGACCACGCTCAACCTGTTCCGCCCGAGCGTGGGCGCGTTCGCGCTCGGGATGGCGCAGGCGGCCCTGGACGCGACCGTCGCGCACACCGCCGAACGCCAGGCGGTGGGGGGGGGGGGGGGGGAGGTGCAGGCGGGGTTCCCTCCGGGGTTCGGCGGGGTGTTGAAGGATCTGCAGGCGGTCTCCCATCAGGTGGCCGAGCTGGCCACGCGCACGGAGGCGGCGCGGCTGCTCGTCTACGCCGCGGCGGCCGCGTACGACCGGGGCGAACCGGACGTTCCGCGGCGCGCCGCCATGGCGAAGCTGCTCGCGACGGAGACGGCGCAGCAGGTCGTGGACGCGGCGGTCCAGTTGCACGGCGCCCTCGCCCTGCAGCGCGGGCACCTGCTCGAACACCTCTACCGGGAGGTCCGCGCGCCGCGTATCTACGAGGGGGCGAGCGAGGTCCAACGCGAGATCATCGCCAAGGAGCTGTACAAGTCCCTCGCCCCGTCCGCCGCGTCCGCCTCGTCCGCCCCGTCCTCTCCATCCACTGCGTCCCCGAAGGAGCCCGGTCCCGCATGAGCCTGGAACGCATCAACCCCGCCTCCCTGTCGCCGGCGACGGGCTTCTCGCACGCGGTCACCGTCACCGGGTCGCGCCTGGTGTTCCTGGCGGGCCAGACCGCCTTGGACGTCGAGGGCAAGGTCGTCGGCACGACGCTGGCGGAACAGTTCGAGCAGGCCCTGACCAACCTCCTGGCGGCCCTCGCGGCAGCGGGCGGGGCCCCGAAGGACCTCGCCCGCGTCACGGTGTACGCGACGGACGTGGCCGACTATCGGGAACACGCGCCTGAACTGGGCCGCATCTGGCGGCGGTTGGCGGGTCGCGACTACCCGGCCATGGCGGTGATCGGTACCGTCCGGCTCTGGGACGCGGAGTGTCTGGTGGAGCTGGACGGGGTGGCGGCGGTGGGTTAGTCCGTTTCCCTGCGGGCAATGTTGGCCGCGACTCCGTGAAGTTCTTCGAACGGCGCGATGTTCTTGGCGCGTTCGTTGACCTCGGGGGCGACGTAGACCTGCCAGCGGTCGTCGGTGACGATCTTCTCCACCTCCAGCAGGGTGACCGGAACCCTGCGGGCAGCCGCCGGATTCTCCGGTCCCGATCCGATGGATGCTCCGGCAACGATGCGCATCCCGTCGCGTCGCAGCAGATCGGCGTGAGGGGTCACCTGGTGCCCGTGCTGGACCTCGTACAGCATGAGCACGGAGCCGTCGTCCAGGTTGCGCACGCCGCACGACGTGACTCTTCCCTCTCCGGCGAAGACGGTCCGGTCGAGGTCCTTGAGGGCATCGCAGGAGTAGGAGCGCTCCAGGGAAGGGGCGAGATGGTACTGGGAATTGAGGGCGATGTGGAGGGTGACCTCCGCATCTCCGGTGCTGAGACGCAGCGCGGCGACGGCGTCGTAGGGGCTGCGGGGCGCGACCTCACCCTCGTAGCGCTGGATGTTCCAGATCCCCGGCAACGGCAGGCCTGTCTGCAACGTCCGGGCCAGCGCCCGGGCGGTCGCCCGCTCCTTGCCAGGCGGTGCGCCCGCATCGGCCGGCAACCCGGAGAAGTCCGGGATTGTCACATTCCCCGGCCCTCCGGCCGACATCCCCGGCAGAATGTGCACCTCCTCACCCGGCGCCGACTGCCGCGTCCCGAGCCAGGACGTCCCCGCCACCAAGCCCGCGAGCACACAGGCCGCCGTGCTGTACGCGGCTCGACGCCGTGCCTTGATCCGCCGCCCCCGTCGCTCGCCCCCCTCCACCAGCGCGTGAGTCGACGGGCGCACCCCGCCCACCGCTTCCCCCATCGCCCGTGTCAGTTGCTGCTCGTCCAGATCGGCCATCTCATGTACCCCCTCGTCAGTTCGTGGTGAGCGACTCGCGGTCGCCGTCCAGCAAGTCGCGCAGTTTCGCCAACGCCGACATCGAGCGATTGCGTACGGTCCCGGCCCGCAGCCCCAGCTCCGCCGCCGTCTGCTCCACGCTGCGGTCCTCCCAGTAGCGCAGGACGAGCACCGCGCGGTCCCTGGGCGGCAGTTGGGCCAGCGCCTGCAGCAGCGCCACCCGCAGCGCCGGGTCCCCGTCGCCGTACGCGCCCTCCGGCAGCTCGGACGCCGGCCGTTCGCCGCTCGATTTGAGGCGCCGCTGCGAGAGATGCGTGCGCACCAGGACGGACCGGACGTAGGCATCCGGATTGTCGGCCCGCCGCACCCTGCCCCACGAGGCGTACGCCTTGCCGAGTGCGGTCTGCACCAGATCCTCGGCCGCATGCCAGTCGCCGCCGGTCAACAGCAGTGCGGTGCGAAAGAGCCGGGCGCCGCGCATGGCCGCGAACTCCCGGAACTCCTCCTGCCGTTCCTCATGTCTGCCCACCGCTGCCTCCCCCTCGGCGCCGCTGTCGCATCGTGCTCATCCCTAGGACGCGCCGGGCGACGGATCCTGTCACTGCCGTGGGCGAGGCGTGCGACGGGGTGCCTGGGTACTCGGAAGGGACACGGTCTCGACAGGGAAGGGAGCTGACTGCCATGCGCGGGCTGAAGCACCGCTTCGACCGGAGCCCGGTCGCGCAGATCGCTGTCTCGTTCGTCCTGGTGGCGGGGGTGTTCCGGTGGGCGGATCCGGATGAGCCGGTGGCCTTGTGGCTGCTGCGAGGCGTACTGATCACCGGGGGAGTGGCCGCGGTGTTCCTGCTGCGCCGCCGTTCGGTCCTGTCGGCTCTACGGGTCGACAGCGAGGAACTCCGCCGGGCCGAACGCCAGTTGTGGAAGGGCCGCGTCCCCGATGACCCGCACGGGCGGGATGTGATGCGCGGCCTTGTCGCCCGGCGGCGCCAGGAAATGGGCGCGCGTCCCTGGGCGCTCTACGGCTTTCTGGGAATCCTGGCCCTGATCCCGGTGGCGTACGCCGCAGCCGGCCAGTGGCCCGCGGCCCTGCTCGCGCTGTTGTTCGGCACCGCCTTCGCCTGCTGGCTCTTCTGGATGCGCCACCACACGCAGCGTCGCCTCGACCACATGGAGAAGGCCCTCGGCCGGTCTCCCGACACGAGGGCCTTCACACACTCGGGCAACCGAAGCGGCTAGATGTCCCGGAAGGTCTCGATCTGAGCGCCCACCGAGTTGAGGCGCTCGGCGAGATCCTCGTAACCCCGGTTGATCACATACACGTTGCGCAGGACCGACGTGCCGTCCGCCGCCATCATCGCGAGCAGTACGACGACCGCCGGACGCAGCGCGGGCGGGCACATCATCTCGGCCGCGCGCCAGCGGGTCGGGCCCTCGACCAGGACGCGGTGCGGGTCCAGGAGCTGGAGCCGGCCGCCGAGGCGGTTGAGGTCCGTGAGGTAGATCGCGCGGTTGTCGTAGACCCAGTCGTGGATCAGGGTCTTGCCCTGGGCCGCCGCCGCGATCGCCGCGAAGAACGGGACGTTGTCGATGTTCAGACCCGGGAACGGCATCGGGTGGATCTTGTCGATCGGCGCCTCGAGTTTCGAGGGCCGCACGGTCAGGTCCACCAGGCGCGTACGGCCGTTGTCCGCCGCGTACTCCGCCGAGCGGTCGTGGTCGAGACCCATCTCCTCCAGGACCGCGAGCTCGATCTCCATGAACTCGATCGGCACGCGGCGGATGGTGAGCTCGGACTCGGTCACGACGGCCGCGGCCACCAGGCTCATCGCCTCGACCGGGTCCTCGGAGGGCGAGTAGTCCACGTCGACGTCGATGTTCGCGACGCCGTGCACCGTGAGCGTGGTGGTGCCGATGCCCTCGACCTTGACGCCGAGCGCCTCCAGGAAGAAGCACAGGTCCTGGACCATGTAGTTGGACGACGCGTTGCGGATGACCGTCGTGCCGTCGTGGCGGGCGGCCGCGAGCAGCGCGTTCTCGGTCACGGTGTCGCCGCGCTCGGTCAGCACGATCGGCCGGTCCGGCTTGATCGAGTGGTCGACCGTCGCGTGGTAGATGCCGTCGGTCGCCGCGATGTCCAGACCGAAGCGGCGCAGCGCGATCATGTGCGGCTCGATCGTGCGCGTACCGAGGTCGCAACCGCCCGCGTACGGCAGCTTGAAGCGGTCCATCCGGTGCAGCAGCGGGCCGAGGAACATGATGATCGAGCGGGTGCGGATGGCCGCCGCCGAGTCGATCGCGTCCATGTCGATCGTGGCCGGCGGGACGATCTCGAGGTCCTTGCCGTCGTTGATCCAACGGGCGCGGACTCCGATGGAGTTCAGGACCTCGAGGAGGCGGTAGACCTCCTCGATCCGTGCGACCCTGCGCAGCACGGTGCGGCCCTTGTTGAGCAGCGAGGCGCAGAGCAGCGCCACGCATGCGTTCTTGCTCGTCTTGACGTCGATCGAGCCGGACAGCCGGCGCCCGCCGACGACCCTGAGGTGCATCGGCCCCGAGTAGCCCAGCGACACGATCTCGCTGTCGAGGGCTTCACCGATTCGAGCGATCATCTCAAGGCTGATGTTCTGGTTGCCGCGTTCGATGCGGTTGACGGCGCTCTGGCTGGTACCGAGTGCCTCGGCGAGCTGCGACTGTGTCCAGCCCCGGTGTTGCCGGGCGTCACGGATGAGCTTGCCGATGCGTACGAGGTAGTCGTCTGCCATGGCGCGACCGTATACCGGATGTGAGATAGAGGGGAAACGGAGCACGTCCGTCCGGGTGGCCGGTCCTCCGTCACCTGCCCAACCAGCTGCGCCGGTTGCGACGGGGTCGCCCGGATTGTGTGGTTTTCCGCCACCCGAAGGGCCCGGGAAGGTCCATGGACGTGGTGCGCCGGCCCGTACTGCTGTGAGTTCGGCGCGGTCCGTGCCGGCCGCCGGTGGTGAACGACCAGGAGCGGCGGTTGATGTTCAGGCGGACTCCGGGAAGGATCCGGAAACTCTTGCGGAACGTGAGAGGCATACCTGTCTCCTGACGGTGGGGTACCGCGCCACGAGTACCCGCACCGAAGGACGTCAGACGCGCACGCCGCGTTCGGGCACCGCTCAAAGGCCGTGCGCCACCGGATGCAGCGGCTGGTACAGCGGAAGTTCGGCCCCGCTCGGCATCCGCACCCCGGTCAGCCGCCCCCACCCCTGGTCGCTGACGGGCCGGCTGAAGTCGAGTCCGTGCCGGGCGAGCCCTTCCCGTACGGCGTCGAGGTCGTCGCACATCAGAGAGAACTCGTGCTTCGGCTCGGCGTCCGTCGGATGGACCGCGACCTCCGCCGGCGGCAGCTTGAAGATCAGCCAGCCGTGGCCGGCGTCCACATGCGCGAAGCCGAGGACGTCCTTGATGAAGGCCCGGTCGGCGTCGGCATCCGGGCTGTAGAGGATCACATGCGCGCCACTGAACATACGGAGATCGTCCGGTCGGCCGGGCGAGGGTGCAACCGAGGGCGGGTCACGGCGCCCTGTTACGGTCGCCGCCGTGACCGATCAAGCGCTCCGTCTGCTGCGCCGGGACCCCCGCCTGGCCGCCCTCGCCGCCTTCCCCTTCACCTTCGACCTCGAACGGGCCGCGCACGGCCATGTCGAGGAGGTGCGGCTCGCCTCGGGCGGAGAGCTCGAGGTGCTGGCCGGGGACGACACCGGGGGCACGTTCTTCCGGTGCGCCGACGGGTCCGTCCTGTACGCGTCCTCGGAGGGCGGCGCCGGGATCATCGGGTCCACCGTCGACGAGGCGCTGGACATCCTGACCGGCCTGCCCGGCTGGGAGAACTACCTCCGCCTGTCACCGCAGGACGGGGAAGAGGCCCTGCGCGTGGCCGTCACGGAGACGGAGGACGAACTCCGCGAGGACTACGGCATCGACGACGAGCGCACCGAACTCCGCGCCGCCCTGGGTTTTCCCGACCGTTCCCCGGTCGAACTCATCACCCTGCTCCATGCCGCCCTCCTGCGCACCGAGCCCGAGTTCGTCCTCCTCAACGCGGAGGAGGGATGCGCCTACCGGCTCCTCGACGACCACCCGCGGCCCCCGCTGTGGGAGGTGGTCCTCGCGGCAGGACGCGTCGACCTCGCCGCGCTGCGAGCAGGCGACGGCGCGGTGCGGCAGGTGATGGAGGACGATCCCGTACGGCGCCGACTCGCCCTGCGGGCCGCCCAGTTCGACCGCGCGGACGGGGATCTCCCCGTACTGCGCGAGCTGATCCGCCATGAGGCCGAGTCGTCGATGACGGACGAGCTCAGGCTCGCTGCCGTACTCATCGGGTCGCACGGCCGGGCGGAGGACCTGCCGCTGCTCGACGAGATACGTGCGACGGACTTCGACACGGCGTGCGGGCTGAGCGAGATACGGGACCTGGAGGCCGACGGGGCCGTGCTGCGGGAGTGGGCACGGGGGCTGGACGACTCGATGTTCGGCACCGACCCGTCCGACGAACCCCTCGAGACATGGACCGATCTGGCGGCCGACCAGGGTCTGACCGAGTTCGCGCGGGTCCCTCTCATCCGCCGCCTCGACGAGATCGAGCTGAATCAGAGCCTGCTGCGGGACCCCCGCAACCCCGGCAAGCTGAACCCCGGTCCCCTCGCCTCCCTGGCGCGCGACTTCGACCGGCTCGGCGATCCGCCCCAGGCCCTGCGTGCCCAGCGCCTGTACGTCGCGCTGCAGGAGACCGCGTGGGATCGCGTGTCCGCCCTCCGGGACCTCGCGGGTCTCGAACGCAGAGCGGGGCAGCTCGAACCGGCCGCACGCACCCTGCTCGCCCTGCGCACCACTTTGGAGAATCCCGGCGACGACAGCCTCGCGTGGTGGCAGCGGGTGAACCTGGGACGGTTCATCGTGCGCGAACACGACGACCTCGCGCAGACCATGGCGGACGGCGGACACACGGCGCGGGCCGACGAGGTGCGCGATGCGGCGGAGGGTCTGCGGGCGCAGCTGATCCAGCCCGGTCCGCCCCGTTGACCTCCGTCAAGGCTTCGGATGTCCTGGCACGATGGCCCACCACGCTTCGGACACCTTTCCGGCCGCACAGGCCCAGCGAACCGACCCCCTCGTCCAGCTCACGCTCGATGAGCTCCGCCGCCGCACCAGCGTGAAATGGCGGACGTACCCCGAGGACGTCCTCCCGCTGTGGGTGGCCGAGATGGACGTGCCCCTCGCCCCGGCGATCGCGGACGCGCTGCACGCCGCGATCGACCTCGGCGACACCGGTTACGCCCACGGCGACGGTTACGCACGGGCCCTGGCCGGCTTCGCCGCCGAGCGGTGGCAGTGGCACGGTCTGGCCGTCGAGCGCACGGCGATCGTGCCCGACGTGATGCTGGGCGTCGTCGAGGTGCTCCGCCTGATCACCCGCCCCGGGGACGCGGTCGTGGTGTGCTCGCCGGTGTATCCGCCCTTCTACGCGTTCGTCGGCCATGACGCGCGCGAGGTCGTCGAGGCGCCGCTCGGCCCCGACGGCCGGATCGATCCCGCCGCCCTGGAGGACGCGTTCCTACGGGCCCGCCACGGCGGCCGGGGCGCCGCCTTCCTGATGAGCAACCCGCACAACCCGACCGGCGCCGTGCACACCCGCCGCGAACTGGAAACGGTCGCCGAGCTCGCCCGCCGGCACGGTGTCCGCGTCGTCTCGGACGAGATCCACGCACCGCTGGTCCTGCCCGGCGCCGTCTTCACGCCGTATCTGAGCGTGCCGGGCTCCGAGAACGCCTTCGCGCTGATGTCGGCGTCCAAGGCATGGAACCTCGCCGGACTCAAAGCGGCCCTCGCCATCGCCGGCCCCGGAGCCGCCGACGACCTGCGCCGGCTGCCCGAAGAGGTGAGCCACGGCCCCAGCCACCTCGGCGTCATCGCCCACACCGCGGCGTACGAGAAAGGCGCCGACTGGCTCGACGAGCTCATCGCCGGGCTCGACGCCAACCGGACTCTGCTGGGAAACTTGGCCCAGGAGCATCTGCCGGGCGTCCGCTACCTCAGGCCCGAGGGCACCTATCTCGCCTGGCTCGACTGCACCGCACTGGGGCTCCACGACGAGCACCCGCTCGACGGCCCCGGCATCGTCTCCGAACTGGCCGGACCCGCCAGGATGTTCCTCGACCGCGCACGGGTCGCCCTCAGCTCGGGCCATGTCTTCGGCACCGGCGGCGCCGGCTGCGTACGCCTCAACTTCGCCACCTCGCCGGCGGTGCTCCGCGAGGCCCTGACCAGGATGGGGAACGCCCTTGGGGGCACCCGTACGTGACCAGCGCAACAGGCCGGGGCATGACCAGGCCCCGGCGATGTACTAGAGTTATCTCGACATCGAGATATCTGCCGAGGCGCACCGCGGCCGCACGCCGGTGTCGGTCCGGCGGTAAGGCGACCCTAACTAAGCCTTACCTTAGCGGATCGCCCAGGGGGCGTGACGGCAGGATGCGGTGGAACGCGCACATATATGAAGGAGACTGTCGTGTCGGCGAACAGCTTCGACGCCCGCAGCACGCTGAGCGTGGGTGACGAGTCCTACGAGATCTTCCGGCTGGACAAGGTCGAGGGCGCCGCACGCCTTCCCTACAGCCTCAAGGTTCTCCTGGAGAACCTGCTCCGTACCGAGGACGGCGCGAACATCACCGCCGACCACATCCGCGCCCTCGGCAACTGGGACTCGGGGGCTCAGCCGAGCCAGGAGATCCAGTTCACGCCCGCTCGCGTGATCATGCAGGACTTCACCGGCGTGCCCTGTGTCGTGGACCTCGCCACCATGCGTGAGGCCGTCAAGGAGCTCGGCGGCGACCCCGCGAAGGTCAACCCGCTCTCCCCGGCCGAGCTGGTCATCGACCACTCCGTCATCGCCGACAAGTTCGGTACCGCGGAGGCCTTCGGCCAGAACGTGGAGCTGGAGTACGGCCGCAACAAGGAGCGCTACCAGTTCCTGCGCTGGGGCCAGACCGCGTTCGACGACTTCAAGGTCGTCCCGCCGGGCACCGGCATCGTGCACCAGGTCAACATCGAGCACCTCGCTCGTACGGTCATGGTCCGTAACGGCCAGGCGTACCCCGACACCCTCGTCGGCACCGACTCGCACACCACGATGGTCAACGGCCTGGGCGTCCTGGGCTGGGGCGTCGGCGGTATCGAGGCCGAGGCCGCGATGCTGGGCCAGCCGGTCTCCATGCTCATCCCGCGCGTCGTCGGCTTCAAGCTGACCGGTGAGCTGAAGCCGGGCACCACCGCCACGGACCTCGTGCTCACGATCACCGAGATGCTGCGCAAGCACGGCGTCGTCGGCAAGTTCGTCGAGTTCTACGGCGAGGGTGTGGCGGCCACGAGCCTCGCCAACCGCGCCACCATCGGCAACATGTCTCCGGAGTTCGGCTCCACCGCCGCGATCTTCCCGATCGACGACGAGACCATCAAGTACCTGAAGCTGACCGGGCGTGACGCCCAGCAGCTGGCGCTCGTCGAGGCGTACGCCAAGGAGCAGGGCCTCTGGCTGGACCCGGCCGCCGAGCCGGACTTCTCCGAGAAGCTCGAGCTCGACCTCTCCACCGTCGTCCCGTCCATCGCCGGCCCGAAGCGCCCGCAGGACCGCATCGTCCTCGCGAACGCCGCCGAGCAGTTCGCCGTCGACGTACGCAACTACGTCGCCGACGACGAGGAGGCGGGCAAGGAGTCCTTCCCGGCCTCCGACGCCCCGGCGCACACCAACGGCGTCCCGACGAACCCGGTCACCGTGACCGCCCCCGACGGGTCGACGTACCAGATCGACCACGGCGCCGTCACCGTCGCCGCGATCACCTCCTGCACCAACACCTCGAACCCGTACGTGATGGTCGCCGCCGCGCTCGTCGCGAAGAAGGCCGTCGAGAAGGGCCTGACCCGCAAGCCGTGGGTGAAGACGACCCTGGCGCCGGGTTCGAAGGTCGTCACCGACTACTTCGACAAGGCCGGGCTCACCCCCTACCTCGACAAGGTCGGCTTCAACCTGGTCGGTTACGGCTGCACCACCTGCATCGGCAACTCGGGCCCGCTGCCCGAGGAGGTCTCGAAGGCCGTCAACGACCATGACCTGGCCGTGACTTCGGTGCTCTCCGGCAACCGTAACTTCGAGGGCCGCATCAACCCCGACGTCAAGATGAACTACCTGGCGTCCCCGCCGCTGGTCGTCGCGTACGCCCTCGCCGGTTCGATGAAGGTGGACATCACCACCGAGGCGCTCGGCATCGACCAGGACGGCAAGCCGGTCTACCTGGCCGACATCTGGCCCACCGAGGCCGAGGTCAACGACGTCGTGGCGAACGCCATCGGCGAGGACATGTTCAACAAGTCCTACCAGGACGTCTTCGCGGGCGACGCCCAGTGGCAGGCGCTGCCGATCCCGACCGGCAACACCTTCGAGTGGGACAGCGAGTCCACGTACGTCCGCAAGCCCCCTTACTTCGAGGGCATGACGATGGAGACCACCCCGGTCTCCGACATCGCGGACGCCCGCGTGCTGGCCAAGCTGGGCGACTCGGTCACCACCGACCACATCTCCCCGGCCGGTGCGATCAAGGCCGACACCCCGGCCGGCAAGTACCTCACCGAGCACGGTGTGGAGCGTCGCGACTTCAACTCCTACGGCTCGCGCCGTGGTAACCACGAGGTCATGATCCGCGGCACGTTCGCCAACATCCGCCTGCGCAACCAGATCGCGCCGGGCACCGAGGGCGGCTTCACCCGCGACTTCACGCAGGCGGACGCGCCGGTCTCGTTCATCTACGACGCCTCGCGCAACTACATCGACCAGGGCATCCCGCTGGTCGTCCTGGCCGGCAAGGAGTACGGCTCCGGCTCGTCCCGCGACTGGGCCGCCAAGGGCACCGCGCTGCTCGGCGTCAAGGCCGTCATCGCCGAGTCGTACGAGCGCATCCACCGCTCGAACCTCATCGGCATGGGCGTCCTGCCGCTGCAGTACCCGGAGGGCGCCTCGGCCGAGTCCCTCGGCCTGACCGGCGAGGAGACCTTCTCCTTCACCGGCGTCGAGGAGCTCAACAACGGCACCACGCCGCGCACGGTCAAGGTCACCACCGACACCGGTGTGGAGTTCGACGCGGTCGTCCGTATCGACACCCCCGGTGAGGCGGACTACTACCGCAACGGCGGCATCATGCAGTACGTGCTGCGCTCCCTGATCCGCAAGTAAGGGACCCGGTACGGCGCAAGGGCCGCACTCCTCGTCCGAGGAGTGCGGCCCCGGGCCGGCCGAGGGCCCCCCCCCCCCCGCGGGGGGGTCCCCCCCCTGGCGTTTGGTACGTGGCGGGCCGTGGCGGTCAGGCCTTGGGCCAGCCGCCATAAGGCACGGTCAGGATCTCCATCGCATGCCCCGACGGGTCGAGGAAGTACACGCCCTTGCCCCCGTCGTTGGTGTTGTACTCGCCCGGATGCCGCCGGTGCGGGTCCGCCCAGTGCTCGATGCGGCGATCCGCGATCTTCTTGTACGCGGCGTCGAAGACGTCTTCCGATACGAGGAAGGCGTAGTGCTGCAGCGGGGTGTTGCCGTCCGGCGCGGTGGCGAAGTCCAGCGTCACCCCGTTGTCGAGCGCGACGGGGATGAACGGCCCCCAGGGGGCGCCTACTTCGAGGGCGAGCAGCTCCGCGAAGAACTCGGCGGACTCGCGAGCGTCCTTGGACGCGATGATGGTGTGGTTGAACTGAACTGACACGGGTGAATGCCTCCACAGGCAATCTCCGGCACCTCCATGCCTCACCCGGTCGGTGACCGGCACGCGATGCTGTCCAAGATCGTAGGCGGGGCCGCGAAGATCTGTCGAGGCGTTTTCCCGTTCACCCGGTGGCGTCAGGGCCCTGCGCGCGCACCCTGCGTACCGTCTCAAGCGAGTCCTGCAGCTCGGTCAGCCAGTCGTCGGCATGGCGCTGCACCAGGCGTACGCACCAGGCGAGCGCCTCACTGCGGCTGCGCGCCACACCGCCCGCGACCAGGGTGTCGAGCACTTGGCGCTCGGGCTGGCGAAGGCGGGTCATCACGGGGGCGGAGACATGCGTGAACAGGGCCTTCTCGTCCCCGCAGCGCACGCCCCAGGAGACCTTCTTGCGGAAGCGGTGCTCGGCTTCCTGGGCGACGCCGATGCGCTCGTCCCTGGTGCGTTCGCGGAACTCCTGGATACGGCCCTCGACCGCCGCGGCCTTCTCGGCGGCGGAGGCCTTCTCGTCGACGGCGGGCTCAGGGATCTGCCCGATGACGGTGATCTCCTCGCGGTCCACGGTGACGTCGGGCGGACCGTCGAAGAGCCCCTGGGGGATACGGCCGGCGAACCAGCCGCGCACTTTCTCCTGCTGTTCGGCTGTAAGCATGTAATCAACGTTGCACCGATGGCACAGCGTGGCAAGAGCTCGCGCGGCGCGAGCAGGCCCGGCCGGGGGAGGCCGGCGTGCCCGGCCGAGAAATGGCGGGCATTGCCCCGTGGCGCGATGATTTCTCGGGTGACTTGTGGGCACGCGGGTGTCCGTGGGCCCGTCCCACGGACACCGTGAACGAAAGGAGCCCCCATGACCGACCACACCGGCAAGGCGACCACCACCGACTCCGGAGCCCCGGTCGAGAGCGACGAACATTCGCTGACGGTCGGCGCCGGGGGACCGATCCTGCTGCAGGACTCGTATCTGATCGAGCAGATGGCGCAGTTCAACCGGGAGCGGATCCCCGAGCGGCAGCCGCACGCGAAGGGCAGTGGCGCGTTCGGCCACTTCGAGGTGACCGCGGACGTGAGCGCGTACACGAAGGCCGCTCTCTTCCAGCCCGGCACGCGCACCGAACTCGTCACCCGCTTCTCCACCGTCGCCGGCGAGCGCGGCAGCCCGGACACCTGGCGTGACCCCCGCGGATTCGCGGTGAAGTTCTACACCACCGAAGGCAACTACGACATGGTGGGGAACAACACCCCGGTGTTCTTCGTGAAGGACCCGATGAAGTTCCAGCACTTCATCCGGTCCCAGAAACGACGGGCGGACAACAACCTCCGCGACCACGACATGCAGTGGGACTTCTGGACCCTGTCGCCCGAATCGGCCCACCAGGTCACCTGGTTGATGGGCGACCGCGGTATCCCGCGCACCTGGCGCCACATGAACGGCTACACCTCCCACACGTATATGTGGATCAATGCGCAGGGCGAGCGCTTCTGGGTGAAGTACCACTTCAAGACCGACCAGGGCATCGAGTTCTTCACGCAGCACGAGGCCGACCAGATGGCCGCGGCCGACACCGATTACCACACGCGTGATCTCTTCGAGCACATCCGCGACGGGGAGTTCCCGAGCTGGACGCTGTACGTGCAGGTCATGCCGTACGACGAGGCCGCGACGTACCGGTTCAACCCGTTCGACCTGACCAAGGTCTGGCCGCACGGCGACTACCCGCTGATCGAGGTCGGCCGGATGACCCTGGACCGCAACCCCACGGACAACCACGCCCAGATCGAGCAGGCGGCGTTCCAGCCGAACAACTTCGTCCCCGGTATCGGACCGAGTCCCGACCGGATGCTCCTGGGGCGGCTGTTCTCGTACGCGGACGCGCACCGCCACCGGATCGGGTCCAACTACCAGCAGCTGCCGGTCAACGCTCCCAAGAGCGAGGTGCACACGTACACCAAGGACGGGGCCATGGCGTACCGGTACGCCACCGACCCGGTGTACGCGCCGAACTCCAAGGGCGGACCGGCGGCCGACAGCGACCGCCATGCCCCGCCGAGCTGGACCGCGGACGGGGAGATCACCCGCGCCGCGTACGTCTCGCATCCCGAGGACGACGACTGGGGGCAGCCGGGGACCATGGTGCGCGAAGTCCTCGACGACGCCGCACGGGACCGCCTCGTCGACAACGTCGTCGGGCATCTGCTCAACGGCGTGAGCGAGCCGGTCCTCCAGCGCGCCTTCGCGTACTGGTCGAACATCGACAAGTCGATCGGCGCGCGCATCGAGGAAGGCGTGCGCGCCAAGGCGGACGAGAAGGACCCCAAGGCCGCCGAGCAGGGCAATCCGGCCCGCGGCTCCATGCAGGACAAGGCCTGACCTGCGGGTCACACGGCCTGACCGACGCGTCATCGCGCCCCCGCCCGGACGTTCCGGGTGGGGGTTCGGCCATGCCCGGATGTTCCGGCTGCGAGCCACCGGGCATCGAGATCGTCGGAGCACGGGAGGTTGGGCGGTGGCGTGACGGGCACACGGGGGCCACCGGAACCCAAGTGCAACAGACAGGGAGAAGAGCCCATGACGGTCGCCACCACCCAGCAGGCGGGCGGCAGCGGAGGCACCAGCGGACTCTACGACGTCCTGGAACTGGTCCTCGACCGAGGACTCGTGATCGACGCGTTCGTCCGCGTCTCGCTCGTCGGCATCGAGATCCTGAAGATCGATATCCGTGTGGTCGTCGCCAGTGTGGACACCTACCTGCGCTTCGCCGAGGCGTGCAACCGGCTCGACCTGGAGACGGGCAGCAAGAAGCCCGCGGGTCTGAGCGAGCTCGTGGGCGACTCGACCCAGTCGGGTGCGCAGAGCAAGTCCAAGGGGGCGCTGGAAGGCGCCGTGCAGGCCGGGTCGGACGCGCTCAACCGCGGCCGCAAGGAAGGCGAGTCGAAGGCTTCGCCGCGTCGCTCGTCCAGTCGTTCGTCCAGCCGTCGTGAGGAGGAGCAGGCATGAGTACGTACGTCTACGGAATCGCCGACGCCGGGCACCCGAAACTGCCGGACGGCATCGACGGCATAGGGAATCCGGCCCGCAAGGTCCGGGTGGTCCGCGGCGGCGGTCTCGCCGCCCTCGCCGGCGATGCTCCCGAGGATCTGCGGCCCAAGCGCCGGGATCTGCTGGCCCATCAGCATGTCCTGTCCGAGGCGGGTGCCGGTGGCACGGTGCTGCCGATGCGTTTCGGCAGCGTGGCCGAGGACGACAGCGCGGTGGCCGCCGCTCTGGAGCAGCACGCGGACCACTACAAGGAACGTCTGCGGGCCCTGTGCGACCGCGCCGAGTACAACGTGAAGGTCCAGCACGACGAGGAAGCCGTACTGCGGCTCGTGGTGGCGCAGGACGACGCTCTGCGCGCCCTGGTGGAGAGCAACCGCAAGGCGGGCGGGGGCAGTCACGAGGACAAGATGCGCCTGGGCGAGCGGGTCGCCGCTGCGGTACAGGCACGCGAAGCGTCGGACGCCATCATGGTGCGCGACGCGCTCGAGCCGCGGGCCGACGCCCTCAGCGACGCGCCGCAGAGCACCGGCTGGATCGCCAACCTGTCCTTCCTCGTGCACCGCGACTCTGCCGCTGACCTGGCCAACGCGGTCGAGGAGCTGCGCCAGGCACACCCCCACCTGGTCTTCCGCGTCAACGGACCGCTGCCGCCGTACAGCTTCGTGGACCAGGGGTTGGTGACCGCGGCGGGGGAATGAGGCTCTGCCGCGCTGACCGGAGTGCGGCTGTGGATCAACTTCCCTGCGAGGGCAGCGGATCGGGGTCGACCTGCGGTGCCGGGGGAGTGTCCGGCTCGCAGGTGATCTCGTCGCGCGGCGTGTAATGCGTGCGGAAGGTCTCCCGGCCGGCTTCCTGGCCGTCCTTGACGAGGACGCGCTCGACCTCCACGTCGAACCCCTCGTACGGGGTCTGCGGTTCGCACTTGTCGCCCTTGCCCTCGATCTTCTTGGGCTCGGTGATATTGGTCCGCGGCCCCTTGACCGACTTCACCTCGTCGTACTTCTTCGTGCCGAGGAAGGTGATGGTGATGGAGTGGTCCGTGGCGGTGGCCTGGACGTAGATCGCGTGGCCCGAGTCGTTGAGCCAGCGCAGGTCCAGGGTGCCCCAGGCGACCGTGGCCTCACGGCCCTCCGGGTAGCGCTCGATGTAGAAGGAGTGCGCGCCGTATTCGACGGGCTTGACGCCGGCGAAGAACATCGCGTTGAACATCGTCGTCGCCACGGCGGAGACACCGCCGCCGGGCGCGCTGTAGTAGCGGCCGTTGAGGATCATCGTGCCGTCCGTGAAGCCGTTCTCCGCGGTGCGTTCGCCCACCGTGCGGTTGAAGCTCCACTCCTTGCCGGGGAGCACGAGGGAGCCGTTGATGAGCTCCGCGGCCCGTCCGATGTTGATCGTGCGGTACGGGGCCGTGGGGAACTCCACGGTGAACGTGGACACCTGCTCCTTGATCCCCAGCTCCTTGACGCTCTGCGCGGTGAGCTCCGGCTGCACGGTCTCGGTCGCGACGGTCGCGGTGCGCGCGCCGCCCGTCTTGGTGAGCAGCGGAAAGACGGCCGCATGGAGGGCCTTGGCGTCGACCTTGCGTCCCGGCTTCCCGTCGGCCGCGACGACCACCTTCTCGCCGTCGAGCCGCAGTTGGGCGTTGACCGGTGCGCCGATCGCCTTGTTCAGGGGCCGGGACACCTCCGGGTCCTTCAGCAGCCCCTCGGCGTCCAGCTTCCCCGTGAGCCTGCCCTGGACGTCGGCCTCGAGGCTGAGGTGGCGGCCGAGCGTGGCCGGCGTCAGCTTCAGCTCGCTGTCCCCGACGGTGAGGGTGACGGGCCCGGACACCGCCGGGGTTGCGAACTCGTCGACGGCGCGGGTGACTTCGGCTTCGGTCACCCTGGGCTTCGTCTCGTCGACGGGGAGCCGTACGGCCTCCTCGGCCGGATACGCGGAGCGCAGGGTCCTGAGGGAGCGGCCGGTGTCGAGGGCGATGCCCGAGCGGGGCTCGGTGACGTCCGGCTTGCCCGCCTTGAAGGCGACGGCGCCGTCGCGCTCCTCGCGGTCGTACTTCTTCGCCAGCGCGGCCAGCGCGTCCTTGGTCCTGGCCTCGTCCACGCGGACCACGGGATCGACCGGCCGGTCGCTGTCGCCGAAAAGGCCGGCGATCACGGTCACCGGGTTGGAGCTGGTGTCGTTCGCCCGCTCGACGGTCGCGGCGGCGTCCACGGAGAGCCCCGCCTCGGCCGGATCCAGCTCGGCCGTCTCCTCCCCGATCCGCACGGGCTGCGGGGCCGCCCATGCCTTCCCCCGCTCCTGCTCCAGACGCTCCCGTGCCTGGCTCGCGCTCAGCCCGCCCAGATCCACGCCCTCCACCGTGGTCCCTTCGGGTATCCCGGACCCTTCGGACACCAGCCCCGCCACGTACAGGCCGCCGAGCACCACGACCGCCCCGCCTGCGGCGTACAGGGCGGGGCGTATTCGGCGGCGGGAGCGGTCCGCCGGCTGCTGGGGCTCGGGGCCGGGGGCCTGGGGGAGGTCCGGTTGCGACAAGGCGCTCTCCTTGGGGGCGTGCGCGCTACGTTCGCGATGCGTTGGTCACGTCCGCGATGCGTCGTCACGTATCGGAGTTACGTATCGGACTATTCACCCTATAAGGGGTGCGGTCCTCTGTCGCGCCGCGTCTGATTACGCAGGGTGACTGGGGCTTGGGGGCTTGGGGGCTCGGGGGCCCGGGTGCTTGGGGGCTCGGGGGCCCGGGGGGTTCGGCGGGCTTGTGTTAGCGCGCGCTCTAATTTCTACGGTGGCGCCATGACTCAGCCAGAGCAGCACCCCGTCACCAGCCGCCGCGCCGTCGCCAAGGCCGCCCTCGTCGGGCTGGGGGCGGCGGGCGTACCGCTCGCCGCGGCCGGACCGGCCGTCGCGGCGCCCGCGGAATCCGACCGGTACGCCCGTGGCTTCGCCACCCTGCGTCGGATCTCGGGCGAGCGCGGGGCCGAAACCATCAGGTCCTTGCAGGACATCGCGCCCGATCTGGGCCGCTACATCGTGGAGTTCGCGTTCGGCGACATCTACTCGCGGCCCGGACTCGACCCGCGGCAGCGGCAGTTGGTGACGATCGGCGCGCTCACCGCCCAGGGTGACACCGCACCGCAGCTGGACTTCCATATCGACGCGGCCCTGCGGGTCGGCGTGCGTCCCGCCGAGATCGTCGAAGCGCTGATCCACACCGTGCCGTTCATGGGCTTTCCCCGGGCGCTGAACGCCGTCGCCGTGGCGCGGAAGGTCTTCGCCGACCGTGTTGTGACGTTCGAGCCGCCCGTACAGAACGATCCCCGCGACCGCTACGAGCGCGGCGCCGAGAACCTGAAGCGGATCGACGGCGAGCACGGGCTCGAGGTGATCGAGTCGCTGGGCGACATCGCGCCCGATCTGGGCCGCTATATCGTGGAGTTCGCGTTCGGCGACGTCTACCACCGGCCGTGGCTCAGCCCGCAGCGCCGTCAGCTGGTCACCGTCGGCGCCCTGACCGCCTTCGGCGACACCGCCCCGCAGCTGCGCGTCCACATCGGCGCGGCCCTGAACGTCGGCCTGAGCCCGGCCCAGGTGATCGAGGCGTTGCTGCACACCGTGTCGTACGCCGGGTTCCCGCGGGTCCTGAACGCGGTGGGCGTTGCCCGGGAGGTGTTCGAGAACCACTGATCGCGGGGGCCGGCGGCCGCGGGCTGCCTACGGTTGTGGCATGACTGCATCAGGCACAGGCCGGAGCGCCTCGCGTACCGGCGGGAGCGCCTCACGTACGGGCGGGAGCGTATCGGGCGCCGTCCGCGGCACCCGGACCATCACTGAGACCTCCGAGCTCACCGGAATGAGCGCCCACACACTGCGCTACTACGAGCGGATCGGGCTCCTCGACCGGGTGGAGCGCGGGACGGACGGGCGGCGGCGGTACCGCGAGGAGGACCTCGCATGGCTCGCGTTCCTGACCCGGCTGCGCACCACGGGGATGCCCATCCGCGACATGCAGCGCTTCGCACAGCTGCGCAGACAGGGTGACACGAGCGCACCGGACCGGCTCGCCCTGCTGCGCCGGCACCGCGAGGCCGTACGGCGGCAGATTGCCGAACTCGCGGACTGTCTGGGGGCGTTGGACGCGAAGGTGGAGCACTACGAGGCGCTGACGGCGCGCGATGCGGCGGGCCGCCCCGGGTGAGCGGCGCCCCCGGGTGAGCGGCCCGCCCCCGATGAGCGGCCCGCCCGGCTAGGTACGGCGCCGTCCGCGTGCCGCGTGCTCCTCGCGGATGTGTTCCGTGAGCGCGATCGAGGCCGTGGCCCGGTCGTACGAGAGCTGGGCCACCCGTGCGTACAGGCAGTCGATGATCAGCAGGACGGAGTGCCGCGCGCCGAAGCCGCCGTGCCGGAAGCTCGTCTCGCCGGAGGTCGAGGCAAGGTGCAGGGAGGCGGTCTGGGCCGCGGGGGAGCGGTGGTCGGAGGTGATGGCGATCGTGGTGGCCCCTCGCTCGGCGGCCAGCCGCAGCGGGCTCACCACCTCGCGCGTACTGCCGGAGTGCGAGAGCGCGATGGCCACGTCGGCGGGCGTGAGCAGGGACGCCGAAGTCTCCGCGGCGTGCACCTCGGTCCAGCCCCTGGCCTGGCAGCCGATCCCGAACAGCCGCGCCTCCGCCTCACGGGCCAGCACCCCCGAAGCGCCCACGCCGTAGACATCGATACGGCGGGCCTTCGCCACAGCCCGCGCCGCACGCTCGAGGGCGTCGCGATCGAGGCGCTCGACGGTGCCGCGCAGCGCCTGGAGATCGGCGTGCGCGATGACCTCGATCACCTGGTCCAGGGTGTCGTCGGGGCCGATATCGGGCCCGAGCGGCTGCCCCCGCGTGAACCCCTCCTGGGCGAACCGCCCTTGCTCCTTGGCGAGTTCGAGCAGCAGCGCCTGGTAGGAGTCGAGCCCGATGGCCTGGCAGAAGCGGGTGACCGTCGCCTGTGATGTGCCGGTGCGGCGCCCGAGGTCCGCCGCCGAGGTGTGGGCCAGGGCCGCCGGATCGGTGAGCACCTGCTCGGCGACCTTGCGCAACGAGGCGGTCAGCCGGGGCAGTTCGGAGTGGATCAGGGTGGTGATCACGGTGCGCTCGACTCGATTCCTGTCGATTCATGGTCCGGCTCTTGTCAGGCCGAAATTTTATCAACCACCATGAGGTGTGATCGATGAATCATTGAATCAGGTCCCGCCGTCCCGCGAGGGGGCTCGACGTGCCGCCGAGGAACTGCTGCGCATCGGCGTGGACGCCGGAGGCACCCGCACCCGCGCGTTCTGCGCCGACGGCACGGGGCGGTTGATCGGCACGGGAGCCGGCGGCCCGGGCAACGCACTGGGCGTGCAACCCGACGATCTCGTGCGGCACTTGCGCACGGCCCTGGACGCCGCGGTGCCCGCCGGGATGCGGGAGCGGGGCGCGCTGGTCGCGGGCGGATTCGCCGGCGGGGGATACGGGCGCGGGCGGGACACCGCGGGCTCCTGCCTCGCGCGGGCCCTCGAGTCGCTGGGGATCGAGGCGGCCGCACTGGAGATGTACGGAGACGCCGAGGTCGCGTTCGCCTCCGGACCCGGGACGCCGGCGGACGGGCTCGTCCTGATCGCGGGCACGGGTGCGACCGCCGCGCGGATCGGCGGACGCCGGAGCGTGCGGGTCGTGGACGGGCACGGATGGCTGCTCGGCGATGAGGGCAGCGGATTCTGGCTGGGGCGGGAGGCCGTGCGGGCCGCGTTGTGGGCCTTGGACGGGCGCGGCCCGCGGGGGCTGCTGGTGGAGCGCGTACTGGAGCGGGCCGTCCCGGCGGGTGAGCGTGCGGGGCGGCTCAGGGACGCCATCGCCGACTGGGCGTACTCCCGGCCGCCGGCCGCCCTCGCCGCGCTGAGCCCGCTGGTGGTCGAGGCGGAGGCGGACGGTGATCCGGCGGCGGGCGCTCTGCTCGACCGCGCGGCCGACGAACTGGTCGACAAGCTGGGCGCGTTGGGCGCCCAGGCCGGAGAACTCCTCGTCGCCACCGGCGGCTTGATCGCGCCCGGCGGTCCGCTCGCCGGTCGTCTCGCCGTACGAGTGGAGTCAATGGGACTGAGTCTGACGGCTGTTCGGGACGGCGGGGCGGGGGCCGTGGCGCTCGCGGGCCTCTTGACGCCTTGATCAGGCTGGTTCATTGTTTCAGCTAATCCATCAATGATCGGTTCAATGAACCGAAGGATGAGAGCGAGATCCCTCCATGACCGACGCCCCACAGATCAGCGCGAGCCTCTTCGCCGACCGGGCGCGCGCCTCCCTCGACGCGGCGATCGACGCCAACAAGGAGGCGGTGGTGGCGGCGGCCCGCCTGTTCGCGGACTGTGTCGCGGCCGACGGAGTGATCCACGCCTTCGGCACCGGCCACTCACAGGCCACGGCGCTGGAGATCTCCGGGCGCGCGGGAGGCCTCATCCCCACGAACCGGATCGGCCTCGGCGACCTGGTGCTCCGCGGCGGCGAGGACCGTTCGGTGCTGGCCGACCCGCTGCTCGAACGCCGGCCGGGTCTCGCCGCGCGGCTCTACGAGTTGAGCACGCCGAGCCCGCAGGACCTCTTCGTGATCATCTCGAACTCGGGGGTCAACAACTCCATCGTCGACATGGCGCAGTTGGTCAAGGCGAAGGGCCACCGCCTCGTGGCCATCACCTCGATGGAACACACCCGCTCCGTCCCCGCCCTGCACGCCAGCGGTAAGCGCCTCGCCGACCTGGCGGACGCGGTGCTCGACAACGGCGCACCCGCGGGCGACGCCCTGCTGCCGCTGCCCGGCGGCGGCCACCTGTGCGGCGTCTCCACCCTCACGTCCTCGACCCTGGCCCAGATGGTGGTGGCCGACAGCGTGGCCCTGCTGATCGCCGAGGGATACGACGTCCCGGTCTACATCTCCGCGAACCTCCCGGGCGGCTTCGAACGCAACGCGACCCTCGAGGCCCGCTACGAAGGGCGCCTGCACCGGGGCGGGTTCTGACCGAAGGACAGCTCAGCGGGCGGCCTCGATCGCCTCCTCGACTTCTGCCGGCAGCCTGTTGTCCGCGGTGAGTACGGCGACGAATTGCAGCTCGTCCGGGTCATTGCCGACGGCGAGGGCGACCGCCGGGTCGAAGCCTCGGACGGCGTACGCCGTGAGGGACTCGGCGGGTATGAGGCCTTCCGGGTCGTTGGGAGTGTCGTCGCACGCGGGCTGGAACGCGGTGCCGAGTTCGGCGCCCTCGGTGAACTCCTCGTAGTGCACGCTCTCGTAGGTCCGCTCCTCGCGGACGACCAGGAAGGCGCACAGGGCCGAGGAGGCTCCTCCTTCGCCCGCCGTCTGTCCGCAGCCGGTGGCCACAGCCGCGAGGAACAGCGACGCAACGGCAATCGCTCGCCTCATGAACACGCCTTCCGCTCACGTGAGTTGACGCCCGGGAGCCAGGGCTCCGTCGAGGTAGCAGACAACCCTGTCAGGCAAAGGGTTGCGCGGCTGCACGAAAGCGCCGGGGGGGGGGGGCGCCGGCCCCGCCCCCCCCGCCCCCCGCCCCCCCCCCGGGGGCGGGGGGGGAGCCCCCCCCCCCCCCCCCGGCGCCTCGCATCACACCGTGAGGGTCAGGAGATCAGCTCCACCTCCGCCAACGTCGCCTCGCCGCCCGCGAACACCAGCCGGTACTTCGCGTACGCACCCGGGTCGTCCACCGTGAACGCCCGCGTCTGCCGGTCCCACGAGAAGGACTCGCCCGAGCGTTCGTCCAGGTCTCGCCAGCGCGACCCGTCCGACGATCCCTGCAGCACCCAGCCCGACGGGGCCTTGGCCTTGTCCGCCGAGGTCAGGGTGTACTGGAGCGCACGCGTACGGCCGGAGACCGGGAGGTCCACCGAGGACGAAGCAGCGGACGTGGCGGACGAGTTGTCGAACAGCTCACCCGTACCCGCCAGCACATCGTCCCGGGGCGACGGCACCTTGTCGTCGCGCGTGATCGACACCGGGGCCGCCGAACCTCCCGTGCCCCACTTCGACGGCTTCGAACCCATGTCGAACTCCAGGACACCGCCCTTCGCGATCACCGAGTGCGCAAGTGCGGTCGACGACCACTTCTTGCCGTTGACCTTCAGCCCCTGGACGTAGATGTTCGACGCGCTGTTCTTCGGCGCCTTCACGACCAGCGTCCGCCCGTTGTCCATACGGACCGTCGCCTTCTCGAACAGCGGCGAGCCGATCGCGTACTCGCCGCTGCCCATGACGAGCGGGTAGAAACCGAGCGCGGAGAAGAGGTACCAGGCCGACTGCTCGCCGTTGTCCTCGTCGCCGTGGTAGCCCTGCCCGATCTCGCTGCCGACGTAGAGACGCGACAGCACCTCGCGGACCTTCTCCTGTGTCTTCCAGGGCTGTGAGGCCGCGTTGTACATGTACGTGGCGTGGTGGGCGACCTGGTTCGAGTGCCCGTACATGCCCATCCGGACGTCCCGCGCCTCGGTCATCTCGTGGATCACGCCGCCGTACGAGCCCTTGAACTCCGGCGACGCGGTCTCGGGCGTCGAGAAGTACGTGTCCAGCTTGTCGCCGAGCCCTGATCGGCCCCCGTACAGATTGGCCAGACCGCGGGAGTCCTGCGGCGCGGTGAACGCGTAACCCCACCCGTTCGTCTCGGTGTAGTCGTAACCCCAGATCCGCGGGTCGTACTCGCCGGACGGGACGCGCCAGTCGCCCTTCAGGTCGCGGCCCTGGAAGAAGCCCTTGCTGTCCGTGTCCCCGCCACCGGCGGCGGCATCGAACAACTTCACATAGTTCTGCGCCCTGTTGAGGAAGTAGTCCGACTCCTCCTTGTAGCGCTTGTCTCCGGTCTCGCGGTAGAGCTTCCGTCCCATCTGTGCGATGCCGTAGTCGTTGAGATAGCCCTCGAGTGACCAGGACAGGCCCTCGTGGGTCTCCGTCGACGCGTAACCGAGGAAGGGGGACGTCTCCATTCCCTTGCGGCCCACGCCCGACGACGGAGGCACCACGGTGGCGTTCTTCAGGGCCGCCTCATAGGCCGCGGAGGCGTCGAAGTCCACGCCCTTCACATACGCGTCCGCGAAGGCGACGTCCGAGGACGTGCCGGTCATCAGATCCGCGTAACCCGGCGAGGACCAGCGGGATATCCAGCCGCCGTCCTTGTACTGCTGGACGAATCCGTCCACCAGCTCACCGGCCTTGCCGGGAGTGAGGAAGGAGTACGCGGGCCAGGTCGTCCGGTACGTGTCCCAGAACCCGTTGTTGACGTACACCTTGCCCTCGACGATCTTCGCGCCGGTGTGCGTCGGGGTGTCCGGCTTCTCGGCCGGTGAGAAGGGGCTCGCGTACAGGTGCTTCGAACCGACCTTCTCGAAACCGGAGTTGGGGTACAGGTACAGCCGGTACAGCGAGGAGTAGAGCGTCACCAGCTGGTCGTGCGTCGCGCCCTCGACCGTCACCCGGCCGAGGATGTCGTCCCACTGCTTCTGCGCGGCGGACTTCACCGCGGAGAACGACCGGCCCGCCGGGAGCTCCGCGTCCAGGTTCGCCTTCGCCTGGTCCACCGAGATCAGCGAGGTCGCGATCCGCATCGTCACCGTGCGGTCCGCGCCCGCGTCGAAGCGGAAGTGGCCCTTCACCCCGGAGGCGGCGCCGCTCGTGACGGGTTTGTCGAAGGTCCCGTACACGAAGAGGCGCGTGGCTCCGGTCGACAGACCGCTCTTCACGTCCGAGTACCCGGTCACGACGCCCTTGTCGGTGTCGAGCGTGAGCCCGGCCTTGTCCGAGACGTTGTCGAAGATCACCGAGGCGTTGTCGTCCGGATACGTGAAGCGCATCAGCGCCGCATGGTCCGTCGGCGTGATCTCGGATGTGATGCCGTTCGTCGACTTCACCGCGTAGTAGTGCGGCTTCGCGGTCTCGTCCGCGTGGGTGAAGGGCAACGCCCGCTTGGACCGGTCGAGTTCGGGCGTTCCGGCGTCCTTGGACGGCAGCACCTGGAACGTCTGGCGCTCGCCCATCCACGGGCTCGGCTCATGGCTGGCGCTGAACGCCTGGATCGCCGGCAGATTGTCCGCGTTGTTGCCCCGCTGATAGTCGTAGAGCCAGCTGAGCGAGCCGGCGTTGGTCACCGGCGTCCAGAAGTTGAAGCCGTGCGGCACGGCCGTGGCGGGGAAGGTGTTGCCGCGCGAGAAGCCTCCGCTGGAATTGGTGCCGCGGGTCGTCGAGGCGTAGTCCGAGAGGTTGCTGTGCACCTTTTCGGGCGCCTTCGGGGCGATGGATATGTCATCGAGCCAGCCGCGGAATTTCGCCGGCCCCTTCGGTGCGTCGTACGCGACCAGAATCCGGTCGATGGTCTTTCCGCGTGCCACCCGGCCGATGTCCGAGGCCACGTGGTTCCACTGGTTGACGTAGAGCCGCTTCGCCGCGGCCTGCCCCTGCGGCGTGAGCTTTCCGCCGTGCGCGTCGACCGCGCCGAGATCGCTCAGATACGTCCCGTCGGTGAAGGCGAGATCCACACTGGCGAAGGTCGCCGGGTATTTGAGATCCGGCTCGCTCTCCGGCATCTGCGGGAAGATGCGGTACGAGAGTTCCGTATTGCGCTCGACCGCCACATCGACATCGAAGATCTTGTTGTACGAGTACGCGCGCCCGTCCGGCTTGTGCGTCCCGGCATAGCGCAGCGCCCGCTTCCCGGTGAACCCGGCGCCGGACTTCGCGGTCGGCGAGCCGCTCGGCCCGCGGTCGACCGCGCTCTGCATGTCCTCGGGGACCGGCTGGCTCGTATCGCCGTCGGAGAACTGCACATCGGCCAGCTGCAGCGCGTCGCCCGCTCCGTTGTTCGCGGTGAAGTCGATGCGGTAGTGCGCGTACGCGGTGGAGTTCTCGAACGCGTACGTCTTGGTCTGGAAGCGCTCGGCGAAGCTCTCGCCGGTCCGGGTGTCGAGGGTCGTCCACTCCTTGCCGTCGGCGGAGCCCTGCAGCTTCCAGTCCTTGGGGTCGCGCTCGGCGTGATCATTGGCCGACGTCAGCGCATACGTCACGACCTTGACCGGATCGTCCAGATCGAACTCGACCCAGCCGGTCGGCGCGAAGGTGAGCCACTTGGACGAGGACTCCAGGTCGACCAGGTTCTCCTTGACCTCGCCGGACCCCGCGTTCTCGCCGCTCGCGCGGACCTCGGTGACGCGGTCGGTGACATTGCCCGGAATGCCACTGCTGAATCCGCCGTCGACCCCGGCGGCCCGCTTCTTGCCGTCGGGTCCCGTCTCTGGGGTGTTGCGCCAGTCGACCGGCGCCTGGTCGTCCTCGAACGAGGACGTGAACTCCTTGGCCGCGGCGGGCGCCTGGGGCGGCGCGGCGACGGCGGCGCCCTGGCCGGACATGATCACGGCCAAGGCGCAGGCCGTGCCGAGCATGGCTATGGACTTGGACGGTCTGCGGCGGTGGTGACTGCGCGGGGATCTGCGAGAAGACCCAGGCATCAGCGTCCCTCCCTCGATGTGGACAACGTTGTCAACGGTCGGCGCATCGTCCAGTAGGTCGCCAAGTGCCCAGTGGTGTCAAGGGTGTTGCAGTGCCGCGCGGGGGAGTGGTGGCGGGAATCGGCCGGAGCGGCATGTGGGAGCGGGCCGCGAGGTCGGGCCAGCAGGGCGCAGGACCGTTTCGAGCGCTCTGCTGGGACTTCCCGAACGCCCGGAATGCTCCCCTCCGGTCCCGGGTGCTCAGGGCGCTGGATATCCGTGAGGTCTCAACTCAGGAAAGACTGGCATCCAAACCTGCATTCGATCTTGCCCAGTTGAAGGGAAGTGGACTATACCTGTCGGCGTCCGAGCATCCTGCGGAAGCGGGTGCGAGGCGGGGGAGCAGGGGGCCTGGAACGCCCTGGCGTCAACAGTTCACCCATCTCATGAATGCAGCAGCACTTAGAGCTTCAACTGTTCGCGGGCGCCGGTGGATTCCGCTGCACCGCCTGAGTCCTGGGGAGGCGAGGACTTGAGTAGGGGATCCACCCTCGGCGTAGATCATCGCGATCTGATCAGGAGCGTCGGTCACGGCGCCGTGCATCTCGCAGCTGATCACCATCGGTTCCGCTGAGCGGCTCCGAAACAACGGTGAAACGCCCCGGATGTGCCTCTCCGTCGATGTCCCACGCGGATATCCCACGCGGAGACTCATCCGAAGCCGCACTCACAGGTAAGTGCGGCAAGCGCATCGCCGACCTGGCCCTGGCGGCCGAACACGCAGTGAAACCAGGAAGATCGAATCGATCAGTGAGGATGCAGAGATGACGACTCGTATGGGGTCTCTTGACAGGCGGACGTTCCTCCGCGGGGCGATCGCAGCAGCGGCCGCGGCATCGATGGCGACTGCATGTGGCTCTCCCTCCTCCGACAGCGAGGACAAGAAGCCGAAGGGCGAGACCTCGGCCAAGAACCCGTTCGGCGTCGCCAAGAACTCCAAGGTGGAAGCGGCCATCTTCGACGGTGGCTACGGCGTCGACTACGTCACCTTCGCGGGCACGGTCGTCCCGAAGCAGATCGCCGGTGTCAAGGTCGACGTCAAGCCGGTCGTCGACATCGCCCCGCAGCTCCAGCCCCGCTTCGTCGGCGGCAACCCGCCGGACCTCATCGACAACTCCGGTGAGGACCAGATCGGCTTCCTCAGCATCCTCGAGCAGCTCGAGACGCTGGACGACGTCTTCGAGGCCAACAACTACGAGGGCAAGAAGATCGCCGACACGGTGTACGCCGGCGTCAAGGACCCCGGTACGTACAACGGCAAGTTCGTCGCGCTCAACTACGTGATGACGGTCTACGGCGTCTGGTACTCCCAGTCGCTGTTCGAGGCGAACGGCTGGACCGCCCCGAAGACCTGGGACGAGGCGTACGAGCTCGGCAAGAAGGCCAAGGAGAAGGGCAAGTACCTCTTCGTCCACGGCAAGGAAGCCGCGACCTACTACCAGACGCTGCTCATCGAGTCGGCGATCAAGGAGGGTGGCGACGAGGTTCGCATCGCCCTCGAGAAGCTGGACAAGGACTCCTGGTCGCTCCCGGCCGTCCAGGGCGTTCTCAAGATCATGGAGAAGATGGTCAAGGAGAAGATGTTCGTCCCGGGCGGCTCCGGCACCCAGTTCCAGAAGGCCCAGGCGATCTGGAGCAACGACCAGAAGGCGCTGCTCTACCCGACCGGTGGCTGGATCGAGAACGAGATGAAGGACGCCACCAAGGCCGACTTCAAGATGACCGGCATCCCGTCCATGACGCTCACCTCCGGCTCGAAGATGCCCTACGAGGCGGTCCACGCAGCCGCGGGCGAGCCGTTCATCGTCCCCAAGCAGGGCAAGAACGCGGCCGGCGGCAAGGAGGTGCTGCGGGCGATGCTGTCCAACGAGGCGGCCTCCAACTTCTCCAAGACGAAGCTGGCCCCGACCATCGTCAAGGGCACCGTGCCCGCGGACGGTTACGGCTCATCCGCGCTCGTCTCGCAGTCGAAGATGCTCGAGGCCGCGGGCGAGAACATCTTCACCTTCAACTTCGTCGGCGCGTACGGCATCAACACCGACATGCTGGTGCCGTGGAACTCCTTCCTCGCCGGTGACCTCGACGCCAAGGGCCTGACCTCGGCTCTGCAGAAGATCTCCGACAAGATCCGCGAAGACGACTCCATCGAGAAGTTCGAGGTCAGCTAGTACCGCCATGAGTGACACGATCACCAAAACCGAACCCGCGGGCGGCCCCGGCGCCGCAAGCTCACCTTCGACCGGGTGACGTTCTTCCTCGCGTTCCTCGGTATCCCGTTGACCGTCTTCGTCCTCTTCGTCCTGTATCCGTTCATCCAGGCGATCTACTGGGCGATGACCGACTGGCGCGGATACAGCCCCGACTACAACTTCGTCGGCCTCGACAACTTCACCAAGATGTTCGAGGACGACGTCTTCCTGAAGGCGTTGCGCAACGTCGCGCTGCTTGCGGCCGTAGTGCCGTTGGTGACCTTGACGCTCGCCCTCGGGGTCGCGGTGGCCATCACCCTGGGCGGGCCCAGCAAGGGCCCCGTCCGAGGGATCAAGGGTGCGTCGTTCTACCGGATCATCTCGTTCTTCCCCTACGTCGTTCCGGCGATCATCGTCGGTCTGATCTGGGCCCAGATGTACGACCCGAACGCCGGCCTGCTCAACGGCATGCTCAACAAACTCGGTCTCGACTTCGAGTCGTTCGCCTGGCTCGGCGAGAAGTCGACGGCGATGCCGGCCCTGATGTTCGTCTTCGTCTGGGGGCTCGTCGGGTTCTACGCGGTGCTCTTCATCGCGGCGATCAAGGGTGTCCCCGGCGAGTTGTACGAGGCGGCCAAGATCGACGGGGCCGGGCGGTTCCGGACGACGATCTCGATCACTCTGCCGGCGATCCGGGACAGCGTGCAGACGGCGTACATCTATCTGGGTATCGCCGCGCTGGACGCCTTCGTCTTCGTCCAGGCGCTGTTGCCGAACGGTGGGCCGGACAACTCGACGCTCACGATCAGCCAGCATCTGTTCACCACCGCCTTCCGCAAGGGGCAGTTCGGATACGCGACCGCGATGGGTGTCGTCCTCGCTGTTGTCACCCTGGTGTTCGCGGCGCTGGTGTTCACCGTCAACCGACTGACCGGCGGTGGCGAGGACAAGAAGGAGAAGGCCCCCCGGCGCAAGGCTCCACCTGCGGGCGTTGAAAGCGGGGCTCTGCCTGCTGGAGCTGAAGGAGGTGCTCGATGAGCGCCACAGCCGTCGACCCGAGCCTGGTGGCCGACCAGAAGCTGGTGAAGAGGACCAACAGCAGCGACCGCAGGTTCGCGGCGATCGCACACACCCTGCTCTCCGTATGGGCCGTGATCGTGATCGTGCCCATGCTGTGGGTGCTGATGTCGTCGTTCAAGTCGACGGGCGACATCCTGTCGTCGCCCTTCTCGCTCCCCACGGAGTGGAAGGTCGAGAACTACGCGAACGCGTGGTCCGACGCGAACATCGGGTCGTACTTCCTGAACTCGGTGATCGTCGTTGTCTCCGCACTGGTCCTGGTCATGCTCCTTGGCGCGATGTGCGCCTACATCCTTGCCAGGTTCCAGTTCCCCGGCCGCCGGCTGATCTACTACACGATGCTGGCCGGACTGACCTTCCCGGTCTTCCTGGCGATCGTGCCGCTGTTCTTCCAGCTGCAGAACTTCGGGCTGCTGAACACGCGTCTGGGATTGATCCTCACGTACGTCGCGTTCGCGCTGCCGTTCACGATGTTCTTCCTCTATTCGTTCTTCCGGTCACTGCCGCATGACGTCTACGAGGCCGCGCTGATCGACGGTGCCGGTGACTGGCGGGCGTTCTTCCAGGTCATGCTGCCGATGGCCAGCCCGGGTATGGCAGCGGTGGCGATCTTCAACTTCCTGGGACTCTGGAACCAGTTCCTGCTGCCGGTGGCTCTCAACACCGACCAGGACAACTGGGTCCTGACCCAGGGGATGTCCGCCTACGCGGCCTCACAGGTCTACGACATCGACTACGGTGCGCTGTTCGCGGCGATCGTGATCACCGTGGTGCCTGTGCTGATCGTGTATGTCATCTTCCAGCGCCGGATTGCCGGTTCAGTGTCGCAGGGCACCTTCCGCTGACACCTGCTGTCCTCTGTCCGACTGCCCGCCGGGTCTGACGGCGGGGTCCGTGAAGCGGACCCTTCTTGTACGGAGTGGAGCCCGGGTTGCCGCAGCCCGGGCTCCACTGCGTGGCGGGCGCTCTGCCGTGCGGCGGACTCGATCACTCCGCTCACCAGGTCGTAGTCCGAATTGTGACCCCGGGCCAGTCCTCGTTCCGTCCGTTCTCTTTCTCTCAAGGGCTTGACGGGGCGCAACCCCTCAGGCTCAGCTTAGAGTTCATAAGTTGGAGATAGTCGGGGGGCTGCAATGACGCCGCGGCCCCGGCAAGGAGGTCGTCGTGCAGACTCCGGGGTCGCAGTCGTCGCTGCACCGGGCCAATCTCGAGCGGGTCGTGAGGGCCGTGCGGATGGCAGGCTCGCTCACCCAGGCGGAGATCGCCAGGACGACGGGCCTCTCAGCGGCCACAGTCTCCAATATCGTGCGCGAGCTCAAGGACGGCGGAACCGTCGAGGTCACGCCCACATCGGCGGGCGGCCGCCGCGCCCGCAGCGTCTCGCTCAGCGGGGACGCGGGCCTGGTCGTAGGGGTTGATTTCGGGCATACGCATCTACGCGTCGCCATCGGCAACCTCGCGCACCAGGTGCTGGCCGAGGAGTCCGAGCCGCTGGACGTGGACGCGTCCTCGGCGCAGGGCTTCGACCGGGCGGAAGTCCTGGTCAGCCGGCTGATCGAGTCCACCGGCGTGGACCGCGCCAAGGTCGCCGGCGTGGGACTCGGTGTCCCCGGCCCCATCGACGTGGAGTCCGGCACGCTCGGCTCGACCTCGATCCTGCCGGGCTGGCAGGGCATCAACCCTGCTCAGGAGCTGTCCGAACGCCTCGGCGTCCCGGTCTCGGTCGACAATGACGCCAACCTCGGCGCGCTCGGCGAGCTGGTCTGGGGGAGCGGGCGCGGGGTCAAGGACCTCGCGTACATCAAGGTCGCCAGCGGGGTCGGCGCGGGCCTGGTGATCAACGGGGAGATCTACCGGGGCCCGGGCGGCACGGCGGGCGAGATCGGGCACATCACCCTCGACGAGTCGGGGCCGGTCTGCCGCTGCGGCAACCGCGGCTGCCTGGAGACCTTCGCGGCCGCGCGCTATGTGCTGCCGCTGCTGCAGTCCAGCCACGGCACGGACCTGACCATGGACAAGGTGGTCGCGCTCGCCCGCGAAGGGGACCCCGGCTGCCGCCGGGTGATCTCGGACGTGGGCCGGCACATCGGCAGCGGGGTCGCCAATCTCTGCAATCTGCTCAACCCGTCGAGGGTCGTGCTCGGCGGGGACCTCGCCGAGTCCGGCGAGCTGGTCCTGGCGCCCATCCGCGAGTCGGTGGGACGCTATGCCATCCCCAGTGCGGCCCGCCAACTCTCCGTACTCCCGGGGGCACTTGGCGGCCGCGCCGAGGTTCTCGGGGCCCTCGCCCTCGCGCTCAGCGAGATGGGCGATTCGACCTTGATCGACCAATCCGTCCAGGGCGCCGCCGTCGATGGCGAGCTCCGTACGGCGCCGACTCCTGTCTTCACTTAGATAACGAATGGCACCGTTGTCATCTCGTTAAGTATTAACTCCTTGACGCTGGCAACGGGGCCGAGTTGACTCACTGCCACCTCGGCCGCAACGACGCGGCCTCGTCAGGGAGGTTTCCCCAGTGAATACGCGTATGCGTCGTGCGGCCATAGCCATCGCCTCGACCGCCATGGCTGTTTCTCTCGCCGCCTGTGGTAGCGCCGCCGAGTCCGGCGACAAGGCCGAAGAGTCCAACGGCGGCAAGGCCAAGGGTGACGACATCACCGTCGGTCTGCTCCTGCCGGAGAACCAGACGGCTCGTTACGAGAAGTTCGACAAGCCCATCATTGAAGAGCAGATCGGCAAGCTCACCAATGGCAAGGGCAAGCTCGAGTACCTGAACGCCAAGCAGGACGCGACCGTCCAGTCGCAGCAGATCGACACGATGATCACCAAGAAGGTCGACGTGCTGATCCTGGACGCGGTCGACTACAAGGCCGTCGCCAACGGTGTGAAGAAGGCCAAGGACGCCGGCATCCCGGTCGTGGCCTACGACCGCCTGGCCGAGGGCCCGATCTCCGCCTACACCTCCTTCGACAACGAAGAGGTCGGCAAGACCCAGGGCGAGGCCCTCCTGAAGGCGCTCGGCGACAAGGCCGAGGGCGGCCAGATCGTCATGATGAACGGCTCCGTCACCGACCCGAACGCCGCGCAGTTCAAGAAGGGCGCCCACTCCGTCCTCGACGGCAAGGTGAAGATCGGCAAGGAGTACGACACCAAGGAGTGGAAGCCGGAGAACGCCAACGCCAACATGGAGGGCGCCATCTCCGCCCTCGGCAAGGACAAGATCGACGGCGTCTACTCCGCCAACGACGGCATGGCGGGCGGCATCATCACCGCCCTCAAGGGTGCCGGCCTCGCCAAGCTCCCGCCGGTCACCGGCCAGGACGCCGAGCTCGCCGCCGTGCAGCGCATCATCTCCGGTGAGCAGTACATGAGCGTCTTCAAGTCCTACCCGGCCGAGGCCGAGACCGTCGCCAAGATGGCCGTCTCGATCGCCAAGACGGGCAAGCTGGACGGCGCCGGCCTGGAGACCAGCACGGTCGACAGCGGCACCGACAAGGGCATCCCGTCCGTGATCGTCCCGGTGCTCTCCCTCACGCAGGAGAACATCAAGGACACGGTCATCAAGGAGAACTACTACACCGTCGACGAGATCTGCACGGCCAAGTACAAGGCCGCCTGCGACAAGATCGGCCTGAAGTAGTCCCCAGGGGCCCAGGGGCGGCCGCCGTACCGGCAGCCCTTCGGCCCCACGGACTTGCCGTAAGGCAACTCCCCTGTTCCCTGCGGGACTTGCGCACCTGTTGAAGTCGCGCTCCCGTGGAAGCACGTCCGGCGCCCCGCCGCCGAAAGCCCCGCAGCTCAACGGCGGGGCGCCGGACGGAACACCCCTCACTCCTCTGTACAACCTCCCGCCGGGTCAGGCTCAGGCGGCGAAGGAGATGGTTCACGTGTCCGCTACGCCCGTGCTGGCGTTGCGCGGGGTCTCCAAGCGATTCGGTGCCGTCCAGGCGCTCACCGATGTAGAGCTCGAGGTCCACGCCGGCGAGGTGGTCGCCCTGGTCGGCGACAACGGTGCCGGAAAGTCCACCCTGGTCAAGACGATCGCGGGTGTGCACCCCATCGATGACGGCGTCATCGAGTGGGAAGGCAGCAAGGTCACCGTCAACAAGCCGCACGACGCCCAGGACCTGGGCATCGCGACCGTCTACCAGGACCTCGCGCTGTGCGACAACATCGACGTCGTCGGCAACCTGTTCCTCGGCCGCGAGATCCGCCGCCGCGGCGTGCTCGACGAGGTCGAGATGGAGCGCCGCGCGCGCGAGCTCCTGCAGACCCTGTCGATCCGCATCCCCAGCGTGCGCATCCCCGTCGCCTCGCTCTCCGGCGGTCAGCGCCAGGTGGTGGCCATCGCCCGCTCGCTGCTCGGCGAGCCCAAGCTGGTCATCCTGGACGAGCCCACCGCGGCACTCGGCGTCGAGCAGACCGCGCAGGTGCTCGACCTGGTCGAGCGGCTGCGCGAGCGCGGCCACGCGGTCATCCTCATCAGCCACAACATGGCCGATGTGAAGGCCGTCGCGGACAAGGTCGCCGTCCTGCGACTCGGCCGCAACAACGGTGTGTTCGAGGTCAGGACGACCTCGCAGGAAGAGATCATCTCCGCCATCACCGGAGCCACGGAGAACGCCGTGACCCGTCGTGCGGCGCGCAGTAACGCGGAGGCTCAGAAGTGAGCATCGACAAGACCAAAGCGCCGGTTGACGCCCCGGCCGCGGCCGCGGACGCCGTCACCGTCGTCGACCCCCGTCTCCTCGTGCGCGAGCAGGGCTTCGCCGGCTACATCGGCGAGTTCAAGCGCAAGATGCGCGCCGGTGACCTGGGCGCCATGCCGGTCGTCGTGGGTCTGATCGCCATCTGCGCGATCTTCCAGAGCCTGAACTCGGCCTTCCTGGGCGCGGAGAACCTCAACAACATCTTCGTCGCCATGGTGGCCACCGGCATGATGTCGGTCGGCATCATCTTCGTGCTGCTGCTCGGCGAGATCGACCTCTCGGTCGGCTCGGTCAGCGGTGTCTCGGCCGCGATCATGGCCGTGATGAGCATCACGCACGGTGTCAACGAGTGGCTCGCCGTGCTCACCGCCCTCGCGGCCGGCGCCGTCATCGGCGCCCTGCACGGGTTCTTCTTCGCCCGGATCGGCGCGCCCGCCTTCGCCGTGACGCTGGCCGGCCTGCTGTTCTGGAACGGCTTCATGCTCCAGATCCTGGGCTCCAACGGCACGATCAACATCGACGGCGACGGAGTGGTCGGCAGGCTCACCACGTACTACTTCACCGATGTCGCCGCCGCGTACGGCCTCGCCGTCGTGGCCGTGGCCCTGTACTTCTTCTCGGCCTTCTTCGCCGCCCGCCGCCGTGAGGCCGCGGGCATTCCGTCCCGGCCGCTGAGCGAGATCATTCTTCGTACGGTGCTGCTCGCGGTCGCGGCGTTCGCCGTGGCGATCATGTTCAACCAGTACAAGGGCCTGCCGCTCGCCACGCTGCTCTTCGCGATCGTGCTGGTCGCGACGGACTTCCTGCTCCGTCGCACCGCGTACGGCCGCAAGATCTTCGCGCTCGGCGGCAGCGTCGAGGCCTCGCGCCGTGCCGGTATCAACGTCACGGCGATCCGGATCTCCGTCTTCGCCATCGCGGGCTTCTTCGCGGCGGTCGGCGGTCTCTTCTGGGCCTCCAAGATCGCGGCGGCGAACCAGAGCGCCGGCGCCGGTGACCTCCTGATGAACGTCATCGCCGCGGCCGTGATCGGCGGCACCAGCCTCTTCGGCGGCCGGGGCCGCACCTGGAACGCCCTGCTCGGTGTCCTCGTCATCACGTCGATCCAGTACGGACTCGCGCTCGAGGGCATCGCCACCCCGATCCAGTACATGATCACCGGTGGAGTGCTCCTCGCCACGGTCGTCATCGACTCGGTCACCCGCAAGACCCAGAAGTCGGCGGGCCGCGCGTAATCCCGCTCACGCCCCAGCCCGGTGCCTCTTCGCGGGGTGCCGGGCTTCGGCTTTCCCGCCCGGCAGGCGCCGGGCTTCGGCGTCCGGCCGGCCGGGGTGCGCGGGTCCGGCTCGGAGCCGGTTCAGCTCACCACACCGGTGTCCCAGGCCCAGACCGCCACGGCCACGCGGTTGCGGGCGTTCAACTTCCGCTGGATCACCGCGAGATGGTTCTTCACCGTGCCGGGGGCCAAGGCCAGGGCGGCCGCCATTTCCGCGTTCGTCTCGCCGCGCGCGACCCGCTCCACCACCGCGAGTTCGCGTTCGGTCAGCGGTTCGTACGGGGCGGGCGCAGGGGCGGTACGGGCGCGCGGTGACGGCGTCAGCTGCCTCAGCAGCCGTACGGTCACCTGCGGGCTGATCAGCGCCTCGCCCGCGACCGCGGCGCGGACCGCCTCCGCGAGGAGCGCCGGGCCCGAGCGCTTGAGCAGGAACCCCGAGGCGCCGTTGCGCAGCGCGGTGTGGACGTATTCGTCCAGGTCGAACGTCGTGACCACGACCACCCGTATCGGGTCGGCGGCCTCCGGTCCCGCCAGCGCCTTGGTGACCTCCAGGCCGTCGAGCCCGGGCATGCGGATGTCGGCGAGCACCACGTCGGGGCGCAGATGCAGGGCCTGTTCCACTGCTGACTTCCCGTCGGCGGCCTCGGCGACCACCGTCATGTCCGGCTGCGCGTCGAGCAGGATCCGGAACGCGTACCGGATCGCCTGCTGGTCGTCGGCGAGGAGGATGCGGATCGTCATAGGGGCACCGTCTTCATGGGTCGCCGTCGTCTTGGGGCCGCCGTCTTCATGGCGTTGCCGGCGTCACGAGGTCGCCGTAGTCCCGGGGACGCCGTCGTCCCGGGGGGCGCCGTCATGGCGTCGCCATCCACGGGGTCGCCGTCGTCACGGCGCCGCCGTCGTCGTAGGGCAGGCCCCAGGCGTGGCGTGGTCCATTGTGCCGATCATGTCATGCGCAGGCCTCACCGCTCCGGCCCTCGTGCCGGCAGCCGGGCCGTGAGCCGCCAGCCGCCGCCCAGCGCCGGACCCGCGGCCAACTCGCCGCCCAGCGCGGCCACTTGGGCGGACAGACCGGCCAGGCCGCGGCCGCCGCCGGCCCGCCCCGTCCTGCGGAACCCGGGGCGCACGGGCCTGCCGTCGTCGCGTACGCGCACACGCAGCCCTTCCGCACCGGGACCCGTCACCGTGACCTCCACGCGGGTCGCGTCCCGTGCGTGCCGCCGTATGTTCGTCAGCGCCTCGACGACCACCCGGTAGGCGGTCATGGACACCTCGCGCGAGATCTGCGCGTCCTGGGCGGAGCAGTCGAGCACCGCGTGCGCGCCGCCCGCCGCGTCGAACCGGCCCACCAGCTCCGGAAGTTGGGCAAGACCCGGCAGCGGTGCCCGGCCCGCCTCCTGCGCCCCGGCGCCGTCCCTGTGCAGGACATGCACCGTGCGGTCCAGGGAGGACAGCGCGCGCCGGGCCGCCGACTCGATCGCGGCCAACTGGGCCGCCCCGGCGGCCGGATCGTGCGCGGCGAGCATCTGGCCCGCCTGGGCCAGCGCCAGCATTTCGCTCACGTCGTGTGCCACGAAGTCGTGCAGATCGGCAGCGAGGCGCAGCCGCTGCTCACGCTGTGCCGCCAGGACCGACCGCTCGCGACGCCGGTCGAGCAGGCGCAGATACAGCCCCGTCCCCACGGCGGCGAGCGCCACGAGCAGCCAGGCGGCCACGCCCGCGACGAGCGCCTGCGTCACCGGCGCCCGGCGCAGCAGCGACAGCGGTCCGGCGGCCGCGGCCAGGGCCGTCAGCGCCACCCCCGCGCGCCGGGCGGACCAGCGGGCCGCGAACACCGTCAGGGCCAGCAGCGCCCCGAGCTCCACAACGGCCAGTGCCTCAGGGCCCGTTGACCCGCCGGTCGCAGTGAGGGCGGCTGTCACCACCAGCGAGACACCTCCGCAGGCACCGGCCACCGGCCCCGCCCAACGCGCCATCGCCCGCCCCTTGTTGTCCATGACCGCGACCCTATGACCTGCCCGTACGCCCGCCCCCTGCCGTTCGGCACCCCCGTCCCGCCGTACCTGCCGCAAGCGAGGCCGATCGGCAGGGGCGGACGCGACGCCGGACGGCGAAGGATCGAGCCATCGGATCCAGGCGAAGGACAGCGCCATCGGATCAAACGACGCGGAGGTGAGGGCCGATGAAGGTCAACTGGTTCGGTTACGCGGCGGCGCTGTGGTCGCTGCTGTACGGCGTGTTCGGGGTGTACTGGGCGCTCGGCGGGGATGCCGTGGCCTACCCGTTCGCGCCCATCGACGAGGACCACCGCTCCGCATCGCTCCTCGAGGGCGCCCCGGCGCAAGCGGTCGGCACGGTGGCGGGTGTTCTCGGCCTGCTCGGCGTGGCCGCCGGGGTGGCGCTGGCGCGGGGCTTCGGCCACGGGCGGCTGCGCACCGCGCTGCTCTGGTACGGCTGGGGCAGCGGGGTCGCGCTGGCCCTGGTGATCCCCGACTACACACTGATCGCCGTGGCCGCGCTGTGGCCCGTCCTGATCGTGTTCGCCTTCACCGGGGTGCCCGGACCGCAGGACGGTGTGGCCGACATTCTTTACTGGCACCGCGTGCACCTGATCATCGTCTTCGCCGGCGGCCTGCTGTGGGCCCTCGCGGCGCTCGCGTACCGGCGCTGGACCGCCGGATCGTGCGTGCGCTGCGGACGCGGCCACCGGCACGGCACGGATCAGGCGGCCCTGCGCCGCTGGGGCCGGCGGGCGGTGTGGGTGGCGGTGCTCTCGCAGATCCCGTACGAGGTCACCCGGGTCGCGTGGTACTTCGGATGGCCGCTGGGGATCACGGACGAATTCCTGGCGGAGATGCAGAACACCCCGGGCATGCCGGAGACGGGGCTGGCCATGGGACTCGTGTCGCTCGGCGGGGCGGCGCTCACCCACGGTCTGACGGCGCGCTGGGGTGAGGTGTTCCCCCGCTGGACGCTGTTCCTGGCGGGCCGCCGGGTGCCGCCGCCGCTCGCAGTGATCCCGGCCACCGTCGTCGCGGTGGCGCTGATCCCCGCGGGGCTGATGAGCCTGCGCATGGTCGGCGACGAAGCGGGCTGGGGCGTGACGGGCCCCAGCGTCTTCTGGGCGGTGTGGGGCGCGGCGCTCGGCGTGGCCGCCCTCGCGTACCACCTGCGCCGCCGCGGGGCGTGCAAGCGCTGCGGGCGGGGCGGTGGCGAACTCTCCGTACAGGACGATGTCTCCGTACAGGAGGACGTCCCCGCACAGGAGGACGTCTCGGCGCAGAAGGGCGTCCCGGTACAGGACGACATCTCCGTACAGCCGGACGTGCCGGACGTGACCCTTTCGGTGGCCGAGCGGTGAGCGGTGCGGGCCGGGCTTTCGCGGCTCGGCCGGGGAGGCGGGAATTGCGCCCGCGCCAGGCGCAACCCGCAGCGCCCACCCGGCGTCCTCGCGGGACAGGGCCGTACACGGTGGTGCACAGAGGCGGACCGGACGAGTACACCGCGCGAACACCTCTCCGTACCGCCGAACGCGTGACATACCCGACGACGCCCTTGCCGGGCGGAACATTAGACTCGACAGACCCGGCACCGCTTTTTCAGCTCGACCGAAACACAACCGCTAGGAGGCACGGGTGGGCCTGCTGACCCGTATCAAGGGGCCGCGCGACCTGGACCGGCTCAGCCATGAGCAGCTGGACCAGCTGGCCGCTGAGATCCGGACCTTCCTGGTCGACGCGGTCTCCAAGACCGGCGGCCACCTCGGCCCGAACCTCGGCGTCGTCGAGCTCACCATCGCCCTGCACCGCGTCTTCGAGTCGCCCAAGGACAGGGTGCTGCTCGACACCGGCCACCAGAGCTATGTGCACAAGCTGCTCACCGGCCGCCAGGACTTCTCGAACCTGCGCGCCAAGGGCGGCCTGTCCGGCTACCCCTCGCGCGCCGAGTCCGAGCACGACGTGATCGAGAACAGTCACGCCTCCACGGTGCTCGGCTGGGCCGACGGCCTCGCCAAGGCCAATGAGGTCCTCGGCAAGGACGACCATGTCGTCGCCGTGATCGGTGACGGCGCCCTCACCGGCGGTATGGCCTGGGAGGCGCTGAACAACATCGCCGCCGCCAAGGACCGCCCGCTGGTGATCGTCGTCAACGACAACGAGCGTTCGTACGCCCCCACCATCGGCGGCCTCGCGAACCACCTGGCCACCCTGCGCACGACGGACGGGTACGAGCGTTTCCTGTCCCGTACGAAGGACCTCCTGGAGAAGACGCCCGTCGTCGGGCGCCCGCTCTACGAGACGCTGCACGGCGCCAAGAAGGGCCTCAAGGACTTCATCGCCCCGCAGGGCATGTTCGAGGACCTCGGCCTCAAGTACGTCGGCCCGATCGACGGCCACGACATCCAGGCCCTGGAGTCCGCCCTGATGCGCGCCAAGCGCTTCGGCGGCCCGGTGATCGTGCACTGCCTCACCGAGAAGGGCCGCGGCTACCAGCCCGCCGTCCAGGACGAGGCCGATCGTTTCCACGCCGTCGGCGTGATCCACCCGGACACGGGTCTGCCGGTCGCCGCCTCCGGCGCCGACTGGACCAGCGTCTTCGGTGACGAGATGGTCGAGCTCGGCAGGGAGCGCAAGGACATCGTGGCGATCACCGCCGCGATGCTGCAGCCGGTCGGCCTGAAGAAGTTCCAGGCCGCCTTCCCCGACCGCATCTTCGACGTCGGCATCGCCGAGCAGCACGGCGCGGTCTCCGCCGCCGGGCTCGCGACGGGCGGGCTGCACCCGGTCTTCGCCGTGTACGCGACGTTCCTCAACCGCGCCTTCGACCAGCTGCTCATGGACGTGGCCCTGCACAAGTGCGGTGTCACCTTCGTGCTCGACCGCGCCGGCGTCACCGGTACGGACGGCGCCTCGCACAACGGCATGTGGGACATGTCGATCCTGCAGTGCGTCCCGGGCCTGCGCCTGGCCGCGCCGCGCGACGCCCAGCAGCTGCGCGCGCAGCTGCGCGAGGCCGTCGACGTCGATGACGCACCGACCGTCGTGCGCTTCTCCAAGGGCCTGGTCGGCCCGGCCGTGCCCGAGGTCGGCAAGGTCGGCGGCATGGACCTGCTGCGCAAGGCAGGCACGGACCGCCCGGATGTCCTCCTTGTCTCCGTCGGCGCGCTCGCCCCGATGTGCCTGGAGATCGCCGGTCTGCTCGACAAGCAGGGCATCTCCACCACGGTCGTCGACCCCCGCTGGGTGAAGCCGGTCGACGAGGCGCTCGCCCCGCTCGCGGAGCAGCACCGCGTCGTCGTCACCGTCGAGGACAACGGCCGCGCCGGCGGTGTCGGGTCCGCCATCGCCCAGGCGCTGCGCGACGCGGGCGTGGACGTACCGCTGCGGGACTTCGGCATCCCGCCGCGCTTCCTCGACCATGCCTCGCGCAAGGAGGTCATGGCCGAGATCGGCCTGACCGCACCGGATATCGCGCGCCAGGTCACCGGTCTGGTGTCCAAGCTGGACGGCCGCTACGAGAGCGCCGCGAGCGAGACCGTGGAGCCGGCCCGGGACTGATCTTTGGCACCGAGCGTCATCAAGGCCCCGGCCGGGCGGCCCTCACCGGGGGGCCGGGGGGGGCCGGTCCTGTGGCGTAGGGCCCGGTCACGGGTACCCGTCGGCCCACCATCCCGATCATGGCCCTCGACACGAGCGCAGGGAGGCACACCGGTGACCACACCGCAGGACACACGCAACGCCGGGGGCGGACTGTTCCGCACCAAATCCGTCGAGCAGTCGATGCGTGACACGGAGGAACCCGAGCACGCACTCAAGAAATCGCTCTCCGCCCTCGATCTCACGGTCTTCGGCGTCGGCGTGATCATCGGCACCGGCATCTTCGTCCTCACCGGAAAGATCGCCAAGGAGACCGCGGGCCCGGCCGTCGCCCTCGCCTTCGTGGTCGCCGGCCTGGTCTGCGCGCTCGCGGCGCTCTGCTACGCCGAGTTCGCCTCGACCGTCCCTGTGGCCGGATCCGCGTACACCTTCGCGTACGCCTCCCTCGGTGAACTGCCCGCATGGATCATCGGCTGGGACCTCATCCTGGAGATGGCGCTCGGCTGCGCGGTGGTCGCGGTCGGCTGGTCCGGCTATGTGCGCTCCCTGATGGACACGGCCGGTCTGCACCTGCCCGACGCCCTCACGGGAACGCGGGACGGCGACTTCGGCTTCGACATCCTGGCCTGTCTGCTCGTCCTGCTGCTCACGGGCATCCTGATCGCCGGGATGAAGCTCTCCTCCCGGGTGAGCGCCGTCGTCGTGGCCCTCAAGGTCAGCGTCGTACTGGTCGTGATCCTCGTCGGCGCCTTCTTCATCACGGGTTCCAACTACAACCCGTTCATCCCGCCGTCCCAGCCGGGCGAGGCCGGCAGCGACATCACCTCGCCGCTGATCCAGCTGATGTTCGGCTGGGCGCCCACCAACTTCGGCGTGATGGGCATCTTCACCGCGGCCGCCGTGGTCTTCTTCGCGTTCATCGGCTTCGACATCGTGGCCACGGCAGCGGAGGAGACCAAGAACCCGCAGCGGGACGTCCCGCGCGGCATCCTCGGCTCGCTGCTCATCTGCACCCTGCTCTATGTGCTGGTCTCGATCGTCGTGACCGGTATGCAGAAGTACACCGAACTCTCGACGGACGCCCCGCTCGCCGACGCCTTCAAATCGGTGGGCCATCCCTTCTGGGCGGGCCTGATCAGCTTCGGCGCGGCCGTCGGCCTGACGACCGTCTGCCTGATCCTGCTCATGGGCCAGACCCGGGTGTTCTTCGCGATGAGCCGTGACGGACTGCTGCCCAAGCCTTTCTCCGTCGTCCACCCGCGCTTCGGCACCCCGTACCGCTCGACGATCCTGCTCGGTGTGATCGTGGCGATCGTGGCCGGCTTCACCTCGATCGACGAACTCGCCGAACTGGTCAACATCGGCACCCTGTTCGCCTTCGTCGTGGTCGCCATCGGCGTGGTGATCCTGCGCAAGAAGCGCCCCGACCTGCCGCGCTCCTTCCGCACCCCGCTGGTCCCGTTCGTCCCGATCCTCTCGGTCGCGGCCTCGCTCTGGCTGATGCTCAACCTGCCCGCGGAGACCTGGCTGCGCTTCGGCATCTGGATGGTCCTCGGCGTGATCATCTATTTCCTGTACGGGCGCAAGCACAGCCGCCTCGGCAAGCATCTGCCGCCACGTGAACCGGTGGTCGACTGACCCGGCCGCTGACCCCGGCGCACAACTCCCTGTCATCACACGTGAGTTTCCTGCGTAACCCTTCGGCCCCGTATGTCCCGCTTCGGTGAGGGCTGCGGGGCCGTTAGCTTGGCCCCTATGCTCGCCGAGCCTTCCGCGTCGTCACGTTCCGTACAGGGGCTGCCCATTCACCGGACCAGTACGCGTCCGGTGCCCCGGCCGCGTACCGGTGACGATCAGCCCGCACCGTCCTCAGCAGGCACCCGCTACTGGCCGAGACTGCTCGCGGTCCTCGCCGTGCTCGCCTGCGTCACCCGGATCCCGTCCTTCGTCTGGCCGGTGTGGAACCCCGACGAGGGCTTTCTCGCCACCCAGGCGAGGATGCTGGGCTCGGGCGGTGAGCTGTACGAGACGGTGGTCGACCGCAAGCCGCCCCTCGTGCCCTGGCTCTACCAGGGCGCGTTCGCACTGTTCGGCGACGACTCCCTCGTTCCCCTGAAGATCCTCGCCATCGCGGCGGTGTTCCTGACCGCGGCGCTGCTCGCCGCACTCGCCCGCCGCCGCTGGGGCGACGGCGCCGGCCGCACGGCCGGGATCCTCTCGGTGCTGCTGTCCATCGGCCTCAATCCCGAGGACACCCAGGCCGCCACCTTCGAGGTCTTCATGCTGCCGTGCACCGCGGCCGCCATGTGGTGTGCGGACCGGCGCCGTTGGGGCTGCGCGGGCCTCGCCGTCGCCGCCGCCTTTCTGACGAAGCAGACGGGTGCGGCGGTGCTGCTGCCCGTGCTCTGGCTGCTGTGGCAGTCCGGCCGACCCCGCGGCGCACTGCTGCGCCTGGCCGCCGGTGGCCTCGCGCCGCTGCTCGCCGCGGCCCTGGTGACCACCCCCACCGGCTTCCTCTTCTGGACGGTCACCGGCTCCGGAGCCTACGCCTCGTTCGCCGGCTCCGAACTCCACGTGCTCTTCCGGGCGTTGGGCAACACCGCGTTGCTGACCGTGGCCTGCGCGGGCGTACTCCAGCCGATCGTGCGCGTGCTGCGGATCGCCCGCACCGGAGCCGCCGACCTCTGGCTCTGGCTCGGCTCGTCGACGGCGGCGGTCTGCCTCGGATTCCACTTCTTCGGCCACTACTACCTTCAACTCATCCCGCCGCTCGTCCTGTTGGGCACCGCCGCGCTGCAGATCCTGCCCCGGGTCTGGCTTCCCACGGCCCTGCTGACCACGGCCTGCACCTGCGTGTTCTTCCTTGTGTGGGGCTTGCTGACGCCGCGCCCCGAACTCGCCCACGCGGCCCGTGTCGCCGCCGCCGTGCAGGCCCGCACCCAGCCCGGCGACCGCGTCCTCATCTGGGGCATACATCCCGAGACGTACTGGCTGGCCGACCGCGTACCCGCCAGCCGCTTCCTGACGGCGGGCCTGCTCACCAACTACAGCGGGGGCCGCAACGGCCCGCAGGTGGGCGAGAAGTACGCGGTACGCGGCGGCTGGACGACCTTCCGCGAGGAGATGACCACCCGCCCGCCGGCCCTGGTCGTGGACGACGCACGCGGGAAGCCGTACGGGGTGGAGCGGGTGAAGGGCCTGCGGAAGGCGCTGGAGCGCGGGGGGTATCAGCGGGCGGGGGTGGTGGGAGGGACCGTGCTGTACGAGCGCTCGGGGCCGGGGTGATCCCGCGCGGGCCCAGGTGCTCAACCGCCGGTCGCGGGGGACTTCCTGGCGGACTCGGGGACCGGCTGGTCGCCGCGGAGCGCCTTCCACAGGGCGCCCGCCTGGGGCTCCGCCGCGACCACCCGGTTCGGGTCCGCCCGGTCGTAGGCGACGGGCAGCATCACCGTCTCCATCGTGGACGGATCGATCGCCTGGAGGCTCCGGCCGAAGTCCGCGAGCGCGGTCAGGGACGCGAGCTCGGCGTCCGTCGTGAGAGATTCCGTGAGGCGGTCCGCGATGCGGTACGTCTTGGTGGGGCTGCCGAGAAGGTCCTGCCGCTTGATCTCGCCGAGCAGCGCGACCATGAACTGCTGTTGCAGCCCTATCCGTCCGAGGTCGCTGCCGTCGCCGACGCCGTGCCTGGTCCGCACGAAGGCCAGGGACTGCGTCCCGTCCAGCTTGTGGGTGCCCTTCGTCAGCGAGAGGCCGCTGGACTTGTCCTCGATCGGTTCGTCGACGGTGACGGTCACCCCGCCTATCGCGTCGACAAGACCCTTGAACCCCGCGAAGTCGATCTCCATGAAGTGGTCCATCCGCACTCCGGACATCGCCTCCACGGTCTTGACCACGCAGGCCGGACCCGCCGTGGAGTACACGGAGTTGAACATCACGCGCTTCGCGGGCGGCAGTGTGGAGCCGTCGTCCTTGGCGCACTCGGGGCGTGTCACCAGTGTGTCGCGCGGGATGCTCACGGCGGTGGCCCGTGTGCGGCCCTCGGGGATGTGCACCACGAGCGCGGTGTCCGCGCGGGCGCCCGCCGCCTGGCCCGTACCCAGGGAGGCATTGGCGCCCGCGCGGGAGTCGGAGCCGAGGATCAGCAGGTTCTGGCCGGAGGCCGCCTGCTTCTCGGGGCGGTCCTTGCCCAGGGCCTTGTCGAGATCCACCGCGGAGATATTGGAGTTGAGGTCCGAGTAGAGCCACCACGCGGTGCCGCCGAGCGCCAGGACCAGGGCGAGCAGGGTCAGCAGGACGATGCGGCCCTTGCGGCGGCGCGCGGGTCGGCCGCTGCGGGCGCGGCGGCCCTGCGGGGCTGCGTGCGACATGGTGCGGGTCCCTCTTCCTCACGGCCCCGCGCCGCGGACGTGTCGCGTACGCGCAGGGGAGTGGGGCCCGGGTGGGGGGAGGGCCGGCCCACGGTGTCGATGGTGTCCGCACCAAGGTAATCGAACCCGAGTTCCGTCGACGCCGCGGGTGGCCCTAGTACACGGCCCGCGGACCCAAGCACACCGCCCCCGACTCGCCCACCCTGCCCCGCAGTTCCCGGTCGGCCGTGACGACCACGCACGGGCCCGCGGCCGCTGCCGCCAGCTCCACGATCCGGTCGTCCCCGCTGCCGGGCGCCTCGTCCACGCGCACCCCCGGCACACTCTCCACGCCGCGCGCCCGGCCCTCGACGACCAGGACGATGTCGAGCGGGCCCGGGTGGGCGGGCGGCAGGCCCTCGGTCGCGTACGGGACGAGCTTGTCCCGCAGGCGTACGGCGGCCGCGCGCCGGTCGCGCCACCAGCCGTCGGGGACGGAGCCGATGACGTTGGCGGCGTCGATGATCAGGAGCGTGGACATGGACCCATTGTCCCCATGCCTGCGGAATGAGCCCATGTCCGACCAGACGTCCGAGCGCGTCCGCTCACTGATACGTCACCGGTCCCCGGGGGACGCACGAACGCACACGGGCCGTACAGGATCAACTCCCGTACGGCCCGTGCGCAGTGCCCGGTGTGCTTACGCGGGCACGCTCGCCACGCCCGCGGCGAGGAACCGCTTGCCGTTCACCCGCTCCGACACGCCCTCACGGTCGAGGTACGGCGTCACGCCACCGAGGTGGAACGGCCAGCCGGCGCCCGTGATCAGGCAGAGGTCGATGTCCTGGGCCTCGGCCACGACGCCCTCGTCGAGCATGAGCCCGATCTCCTGCGCCACCGCGTCGAGGACCCGGTCCCGCACCTGCTCCTCGGTCAGGACGACATCGCCCTGCTTCAGGAGCGCCGCGACCTCGGGGTCCAGCTCCGGCTTGCCGGAGTCGTAGACGTAGAAGCCGCGCTTGCCGGCCTTCACCACGGCGGCGAGGTTCGGGGAGACCGTGAAGCGGTCCGGGAAGGACCGGTTGAGCGTCTCCGACACGTGCAGACCGATGGCCGGGCCGACCAGTTCGAGCAGCACCAGCGGCGACATCGGCAGGCCGAGCGGCTCGACCGCCTTCTCCGCGACGGCGACCGGGGTGCCCTCGTCGATCACGTTCTGGATCTCGCCCATGAAGCGCGTGAGGATGCGGTTCACGACGAACGCCGGGGCGTCCTTCACGAGCACCGCGGTCTTCTTCAGCTTCTTGGCGACACCGAACGCCGTGGCCAGCGAGGCGTCGTCGGTCTTCTCGCCGCGCACGATCTCGAGCAGCGGAAGCACCGCGACCGGGTTGAAGAAGTGGAAGCCCACGACCCGCTCGGGGTGCTTGAGCTTCGAGGCCATCTCGCTCACCGACAGCGAGGAGGTGTTGGTGGCGAGGATCGCGTGCGCCGGAGCGACCGCCTCGACCTCCGCGAACACCTGCTGCTTGACGCCCATCTCCTCGAAGACGGCCTCGATGACGAAGTCGGCGTCGGAGAAGCCGGCGGCCTTGTCCAGCGAGCCCGTCACCAGGGCCTTGAGGCGGTTCGCCTTGTCCTGGTTGATACGGGACTTCAGGAGCAGCTTGTCGATCTCGGCGTGGACGTAGCCGACGCCCTTGTCGATGCGCTCCTGGTCGATGTCGGTCAGGACGACCGGTACCTCGAGGCGGCGCAGGAAGAGCAGCGCCAGCTGCGAGGCCATCAGGCCCGCACCCACGACGCCGACCTTGGTGACCGGGCGGGCCAGGTCCTTGGACGGGGCGCCCGCCGGGCGCTTGCCGCGCTTCTGCACCAGGTTGAACGCGTAGATGCCGGAGCGCAGTTCGCCACCCATGATCAGGTCGGCGAGCGCGGTGTCCTCGGCGTCGAAGCCGGCCTGCAGATCACCGGACTTGGCGGCTTCGATGATCTCCAGGGCGCGGTACGCGGCCGGGGCCGCACCGTGCACCTTGCTGTCCGCGATGAAGCGGCCCTTGGCGACGGCCTGGTCCCAGGCCTCGCCGCGGTCGATCTCGGCGCGCTCGATCTTGATCTCGCCCTTGAGGACGGACGCGGTCCAGATCAGCGACTGCTCCAGGAAGTCCGCGCCCTCGAAGATCGCGTCCGCGATACCGAGTTCGTAGACCTGCTTGCCCTTGAGCTGCTTGTTCTGGTTGAGCGAGTTCTCGATGATGACCGAGACGGCGCGCTCGGGACCGATCAGGTTGGGAAGCAGCGCACAGCCGCCCCAGCCCGGGACCAGACCGAGGAAGACCTCGGGCAGCGAGAACGCCGGGATGGCGCCCGAGACGGTGCGGTAGGTGCAGTGCAGACCGACCTCGACACCGCCGCCCATCGCGGCGCCGTTGTAGTACGCGAAGGTCGGCACGGCCAGCGCGGACAGACGCTTGAAGACGTCGTGGCCGCCCTTGCCGATGGCGAGCGCGTCCTCGTGCGTCTTGAGCAGCTCGACGCCCTTGAGGTCGGCGCCGACGGCGAAGATGAACGGCTTGCCGGTCAGACCGGCACCGACGATCTCACCCGCGGCCGCCTCCTTCTCGACCTGGCTGATCGCCACGTCGAGGTTGGCCAGGGACTGCGGACCGAAGGTGGTCGGCTTGGTGTGGTCCAGGCCGTTGTCCAGCGTGATCAGCGCGAAACGGCCGGCGCCGAACGGCAGTTCAAGGTGCCGTACGTGCGCCTGCGTGACGACCTCGTCCGGGAAGAGCGCGGCGGCACCCTTCAAAAGCTCAGCGGTGGTGCTCACTTGCCCTCCCAGTGGGGGTTTTCCCAGATGACGGTCGCGCCCATGCCGAAGCCGACGCACATGGTGGTGAGGCCGTACCGCACCTGCGGCTGGTCCTCGAACTGCCGCGCCAGCTGCGTCATCAGACGCACACCGGAGGAGGCGAGCGGGTGACCGAAGGCGATCGCGCCGCCGTACTGGTTCACGCGCGCGTCGTCGTCGGCGATGCCGTAGTGCTCCAGGAACGCGAGCACCTGTACGGCGAAGGCCTCGTTGATCTCGAACAGGCCGATGTCCTCGATGGACAGACCGGCCTGGGCGAGCGCCTTCTCGGTGGCCGGGATCGGGCCGTAGCCCATGACCTCCGGCTCGACACCCGCGAAGGAGTACGAGACCAGGCGCATCTTGACCGGGAGGTCGTGCTCCCGGGCGAAGTCCTCGGACGCGATCAGGGAGGCGGTCGCACCGTCGTTCAGACCGGCCGCGTTACCGGCGGTGACCCGTCCGTGCGTACGGAACGGGGTCTTCAGACCGGCGAGGTTCTCGATCGTGGTGCCCGGGCGCATCGGCTCGTCGGCGGTGACGAGACCCCAACCGGTCTCGCCCACATCGGGGTTGGTGTTGCGCACCGAGACCGGCACCAGGTCCTGCTGGATCTTGCCGTCGGCGTACGCCTTCGCGGCCTTCTCCTGCGAACGCACCGCGTACTCGTCGGCGCGCTGCTTGGTGATCGTCGGGTAGCGGTCGTGCAGGTTCTCCGCCGTCATGCCCATGAACAGGGCCGACTCGTCGACCAGCTTCTCGCTCACGAACCGCGGGTTGGGGTCGACGCCCTCACCCATGGGGTGGCGGCCCATGTGCTCGACACCACCGGCGATGGCGGCGTCGTACGCACCGAAGGCGATGGAACCGGCGGCGGTGGTCACGGCGGTCAGCGCGCCGGCGCACATGCGGTCGATCGAGTAGCCCGGCACGGACTGCGGCAGACCGGCCAGGATGCCGGCGGTGCGGCCGAGGGTCAGGCCCTGGTCGCCGATCTGCGTGGTGGCGGCGATGGCCACCTCGTCGACCTTCGCGGGGTCCAGGTTCGGGTTGCGGCGCAGCAGCTCCCGGATGGCCTTCACGACGAGGTCGTCGGCGCGGGTCTCGTGGTAGATGCCCTTCGGGCCCGCCTTGCCGAACGGGGTGCGGACGCCGTCGACGAAGACGACTTCCTTGACGGTACGAGGCACGATGGCTCTCCTCCAGGGGGGTGCGGGATCGCTGCGTACGCACACGCCTGAGCGCGCGCTCACCTCTTCATGCTACTTGCCGGTAACCATTGGCGACAGTGCCCCCGCCCGGAGCGGCGAAGGTCACACTCCCGCGGGGGCCTCGCCGAGCACCCGCAGCACCGCGTCCCGTACGAAGGTCCCGGGCGCGGCGGGGTCGTCGAGATCGCAGGCGACGGCGAGCCCGTCCCTGATCAGCATCAGCAGATCCGCCGTGCGCCCGGGGTCCGGGTCGCCGGCGTCGGCGAGCAGGCCGCGCATCAGCGTCCGGAACCAGCTCCGGTACTCCTCGACCGCCTGCCGTACCGGATGGGCCGGATCGGGGTACTCCGCCGCGGCGTTGATGAACGGGCAGCCGCGGAAGTCCGCCAGCGCGCCGATCTGCCCCATGCGGTCGAATACCGCGAGCAGCGTCTCGCGCGGCCCGTCCGCCGTGGACGAGAGCTCCTCGACCGCCGCCCGCTGCTGCCGGGTCTGCTCCTCGATGTACGCCTTGACCAGGGAGTCCTTGGCCGGGAAGTGGTGGTAGAAGGTCGCCTTCGCCACCCCGGCCTCGGCGATGATCCGGTCGATGCCGACCGAGTGCACCCCTTCCGCGTAGAAGAGGCGGGTCGCCGTGTCCAGGACTCGGCTGCGGGCGGGGCTCTTCAGGCTGTTCGCGGGCATGACTTGACCGTACCAGACAGGTCTGTCTAGGCTGCTGCCATGAAGAACAGACAGACCTGTCTGTTCAGAATGAAGTGACTCGTCCAGGAGGACCTCATGAGCGCTCTGTACACCGCGGTGGCAACGGCATCCGGCCGAGAGGGCCGCGCGGTCACCTCGGACGGCAAGCTCGACCTCAAGCTGTCCCACCCCGTCGAGCTGGGCGGCGACGGCTCCGGCACCAACCCCGAGCAGCTCTTCGCGACGGGCTATGCGGCCTGTTTCGCCAGCGCGATGCAGCTCGTCGCCCGTCAGCAGAAGATCGACGTCTCGGACGTCTCGGTGACGGCCGAGGTGGGCCTCCTGAAGAACGACGCGGGCGGCTTCGGGCTCGAGGTCACCCTGCGCGTGGAGATGCCGGATTCGATCCCGGCGGACGCGGGCCGGGCACTGCTCGACGCCACGCACCAGGTGTGCCCGTACTCGAACGCGACGCGCGGCAACATCCCGGTGAACCTGGTCGTGGAGTAGTCCCCGACAGCGAGGTGCCCCCGCAGCCGACCGGCTGAGGGGGCACCACTGCGTACAGCCAAGGCTCAGGCGGTAGCCGAAAGCGCCGCCACCAGCACCGGCGTCACCTGCTCGACCTGCCACGCCCGCGCCCCGTACGAGGTCAGCACCGCGGCCACCGACTGAGCGTCGGGCGTCGCCGGCGGCTCCCAGCACAGCCGCCGCACCGTGTCCGGGGTGATCAGGTTCTCCTGCGGCATGTTGAGCTGCTCGGCCAGCGCCATCACCGCCGCCCGCGCCGCCGTGAGGCGGGCCGCGGCCACCGGATCCCGGTCGGCCCACGACCGCGGCGGCGGAGGCCCGGCATGCGGCTGCCCCGGCTGGGGGAGCTCGGTGGCGGGCGGCGGCTTGGCCCGGTCGACCGCCCCCTGCCACTGCTCCAGCTGACGCCGCCCCATCCGGTGCCCGAAGCCCGTCAGCGAGCTGAGCGCGTGCACATTGGGCGGCAGCGCGAGCGCGGCCTCCACGATGGCGGTGTCACTGAGCACCTTGCCGGGCGACACATCGCGCCGCTGGGCGATCCGGTCCCGTGCGTTCCACAGCTCGCGCACCACCGCCAGCTGCCGGCGCTTGCGCACCTTGTGCATCCCGGACGTCCGGCGCCACGGGTCCTTGCGCGGCTCCGGCGGCGGAGCCGAGGCGATCGCGTCGAACTCCTGATGCGCCCAGTCGAGCTTGCCCTGCCGGTCGAGCTCCTTCTCCAGGGCGTCGCGCAGATCCACGAGCAGCTCGACATCGAGCGCGGCATAGCGCAGCCACGGCTCGGGCAGCGGCCGTGTCGACCAGTCGACGGCGGAGTGCCCCTTCTCCAGTACGTAGCCGAGCACCGACTCGACCATCGCGCCGAGCCCGACGCGCGGGAAGCCCGCGAGCCGTCCGGCCAGCTCGGTGTCGAAGATGCGCTCGGGGATCATGCCTATCTCACGCAGGCACGGAAGATCCTGGGTGGCGGCGTGCAGTACCCACTCGGCATCGGCGATCGCCTCGCCGAGCCCCGACAGATCGGGGCAGGCCACGGGGTCGATCAGCGCGGAACCCGCGCCGGCGCGGCGCAGCTGCACGAGATAGGCGCGCTGTCCGTAGCGGTAGCCGGAGGCGCGCTCCGCGTCGACCGCCACGGGGCCGGTACCGGCGGCGAAAGCGGAGACCACCTCGGCGAGCGAGGCGGCGTCGGCGATCACCGGCGGAATGCCGTCACGGGGTTCCAGCAGGGGGGTCGGCGACGCTTCATCAAGAGCGACGTCGTCCGGAGGGCCGCCTCCGGCGGTTCGCAGTGAGCTGTCTGCTGCGGTCTCTTGGGCGTCGGTCACTTGTTAAGGGTATCTGTGTATGAACAGCGCTCCCTCGCCGGCGAGGGTGGTCCGCCGGGGAAGGACGGGCCCCCGCGGCGGAACCTTCGCGCGGGGGGGCGCGTGAACCTCTGTCGGGCAGGGATCAGTGGATGATTCCGGTACGCAGAGCGACCGCGACCATCCCGGCGCGGTCACCCGTGCCGAGCTTGCGGGCAATACGTGCGAGGTGGCTCTTCACGGTCAGCGCGGACAGGCCCATCGAGACGCCGATCGCCTTGTTGGACTGGCCCTCCGCCACCAGCCGCAGGACTTCGACCTCACGTCCGGACAGTTCGCGGTAGCCGCCCGGGTGGCTCGGGGCGCCCGGCGGGCGCCGGTGCATCCGGGAGGCGGGGGCACCCATCTGAGCGGCGCCGGGGCGCGTGGGGCGACCCGTGTTGGGGCGGGGGCCGGTGACGACATAGCCCTTCACACCGCCGGCGAGGGCGTTGCGAACGGCGCCGATGTCATCGGCCGCCGACAGGGCCAGGCCGTTCGGCCAGCCCGCGGCGCGGGTTTCGGAAAGAAGGGTCAGGCCCGAACCGTCGGGCAGGTGGACATCGGCGACGCAGATGTCGCGCGGGTTGCCGATGCGGGGACGGGCCTCGGCGATCGAGGACGCCTCGATGACGTCGCGTACTCCGAGCGCCCAGAGGTGACGGGTGACGGTGGATCGGACGCGCGGGTCCGCCACGACGACCATGGCGGTCGGCTTGTTCGGGCGGTAGGCGACCAGGCTTGCGGGCTGCTCGAGGAGAACGGACACCAGGCCTCCTGGGTGCGGGACTGGGGGGAGCCGGCTGCGGGGAAGAAGCCGGGCGAACCGTGCTTTCAGGGTCACGATGGTCTTCGGCAAGGTTGCGGTTCGGCTTTAGCGAATGATCACGAATTAGTGAAACGGGTTGGTGTTGGTCGGGGAAAACCCCGGCCAAACCAGCCCGCGGGAAAACAAAGCCCCAGGGGGGGGGGGGCCCGCCCGGC
>NZ_JAEIMH010000015.1:69293-95640 GCF_016464295.1 Streptomyces sp. N35
TGGTCCGCGAAAATCGCGGACCAAACCAGCCCGTGGAAACAGAACGCCGCAGGTGCGAGGGGACCGTCAGGGCGCCTGCGGACCCCGGCGCTGCGGCAGTGACACGACGGAGGCGTCCGGGGTGCTCGTCGGAGGAAGCCCCGCGATCTGGCACAGCAGGTCGCACCAGGCGATCAGATGGGAGGCCGTGTCGGGGACGCCGCCCATGCCTTCGCGCGGGGTCCAGGAGGCCCGGATCTCGATCTGGGAGGCCGGGGCGCGTTCGGCGAGGCCGCCGAAGAAGTGGGAGCCGGCCCGGGTGACGGTGCCGCTGGGTTCGCCGTAGGAGAGGCCTCTGGCCTGCAAGGCGCCCGTCAGCCAGGACCAGCAGACCTCCGGCAGGAGCGGGTCCGCGGCCATCTCGGGTTCCAGTTCCGCACGCACGAGCGTCACCAGGCGGAAGGTGCCCTGCCAGGCGTCGTGGCCCGACGGGTCGTGGAGGAGGACGAGACGGCCGTCCGCCAGGTCGTTGCCGTCGTCGACGACGGCGGCCTCCAGCGCGTACGCGTACGGGGCCAGCTTCTTCGGCGCGCGTACCTGCTCGACCTCGATCTCCGGCCGCAGCCGCGCCCCACGCAGTGCGTCCGTGGCCGCGCGGAACGGGAGCGGCAGGGCATGCGCCGCGTTCCCCTCCGTACTGTCCATCCCCTCAGCACCCTCCGACAGTCGTCCCTGAGCCGCAGCCATGCGGGGAAGGTTAAGGGGAACGGGGCCCGCGTGCGGTCAGGGACACTCGGGCCGGGCCGGGCACTTCACGGCACATGGGAGACTTTCCGGTGTGAGTGCCATGGACAGCCCCAAGGGCCAGCAGAGCAAGACGTACGATTCCGCCTTCATGAAGGCGTGCCGTCGTGAGGCCGTACCGCATACGCCCGTGTGGTTCATGCGCCAGGCCGGGCGCTCACTGCCCGAGTACCGCAAGGTGCGCGAGGGCACGGCGATGCTCGAGTCGTGCATGATGCCGGAGCTCGTCACCGAGATCACGCTGCAGCCCGTGCGGCGGCACGACGTGGACGCGGCGATCTACTTCAGTGACATCGTCGTCCCGCTCAAGGCGATCGGTATCGATCTCGACATCAAGCCCGGTGTGGGCCCCGTCGTCGAGCAGCCGATCCGTACGCGGGCGGACCTGGCGCGGCTGCGGGATCTGACGCCCGAGGACGTCACGTACGTGACCGAGGCGATCGGGATGCTGACCGCCGAGCTCGGCGAGACGCCGCTCATCGGTTTCGCCGGTGCGCCGTTCACGCTCGCGAGCTACCTCGTCGAGGGCGGTCCTTCACGCAACCACGAGAACACCAAGGCCCTGATGTACGGGGACCCGCAGCTGTGGGCCGATCTGCTCGACCGGCTCGCCGAGATCACGAGCGCCTTCCTCAAGGTGCAGATCGAGGCCGGCGCGAGCGCCGTGCAGCTCTTCGACTCGTGGGTCGGCGCGCTGTCGCCCGCCGACTACCGCGCCCAGGTGATGCCGGCTTCCACCAAGGTCTTCGACGCGGTCGCCTCGTACGGTGTGCCGCGCATCCACTTCGGTGTCGGTACGGGCGAGCTGCTCGGACTGCTCGGTGAGGCCGGCGCGGACGTCGTCGGTGTCGACTGGCGGGTGCCGCTGGACGAGGCGGCCCGGCGGGTCGGTCCCGGCAAGGCGCTGCAGGGCAACCTCGACCCGGCTGTTCTCTTCTCCACGACCGAGGCCGTCGAGGCCCGGACGCGTCAGGTGCTCGACGCCGCGGCCGGACTCGAAGGCCATATCTTCAACCTCGGCCACGGTGTGCTGCCGACGACCGACCCGGACGCGCTGACGCGTCTCGTCGAGTACGTGCACACACAGACCGCACGCTAGACACCTCTCAAGTCCCAGGAACCTCAAGGGACTCGCCGTACGTCGTACCGGGCATGATCGTGATACCCGATGCCCGGACGGCCGCGTTGTACGAGCGGTGGCGGCACGTGCACGCCACCACCGAGCGGGGCGTGGCCGAGCCGCTTGTTCTCGACTGCGTACGCCGTCTCGCCGCCGAACCCGGGGGTGGGACGGCGCACGTATGGGTCGCCGGGCTCGCGGAGATGACCGGCTATCTCGCGTGGCGCCCCGAGCCGGCGACCGCACGCGCCGCCGTCGAGGCCCTCGTCGCCGCCGCGGATGCGTCGGCCGGCCGGGAGTGCGGGCACGCGACGCATCCGTACGAGCGAGAGCTGGCCGGGCTCGGTGGGGACGACGGGCCGAGCGGCTGGTGTCTGATCGGCGAGAACCCCGAAATCCCCGGTGGGGAAGCCGACTTGTGTCCGCGCAATGTCGCGGGCGTGGCGCGGGTGGCCGCCGATGTGATCGCACCGTTCTCGGTGCCCGGGATACCCGTGGCCGTGTCCGAGGACCATGAGCAGGACGTGAAGGATCTGCTCGACTTCCTGAACGACTACCCGTACGGCGATCCCGCTTTCACGATCGCGTCCAACGCCGGTGCGCCGCTGACGGGCAGCAACAGGGGAGTGCTCGCCGGATATGTCATCACCCAGCATGTGTCGGCCCCCTACGTCTCCTACCGCATCGGGGTCCGGCCGGTCTTCGACGCGATGATCGAGGGCCTGGAGAAGGCGCTGGAGATGCTCGCTCACACCGACGGCGACTGTCCGCACGCCGAAGGCGAGCACCCGGACCTCGAGGAGATCTCCTACGAGACCGAGGCCGAGATCGCCTGCCATGTGCGGACGCCGGGCGGCCGGGCGCACCTCGTGGAGAACGCGCTCGACGAGGGCGAGGGCGCGCTGTGGGTGTGCCCGGGCTTTCTGCGGGAGCTGGCCGAGGAGGCGCTGGGGCAACTGCGGCCGCGTCGCGCCGAGTTGTTCGGCGCGCGGGACACGAGCGCTCTGGACGCCCGGTTCGTACGGGTCGACGGCCGGCCGGCCGTCGGCGAGCTGACGCGCGTCCTCGTCGCGGCCGACGACTTCCTGGGTGCCCGCACGGCCGCTGAGAACGCCCCGCTGTGGGGGCCGCCCGCCGGCATGCGACCGCCACCGACCCGAGCGAACGGCTCGTCCTGCTGCACGTCGCGCTGTGGTCCGCCTCGATCTTCGACCTGCCCTACAGCGTCGGGCGGGAAGTCCGCGCCCTGCTGCGTGCCGTGGACCAGGACCCGTTCGACCACGACTGTCCGTGCGGCGACGGCCACCCGGATTCCGGGCTGCGGGACAACTGGCACCGCCGCGGGACGATGAAGACCCACCTGGATCACCTTTACGCGCCAGGGGAGTTCGCGGTGCCGGACGACGCGTACCCGGCGGATGCGTGGGCCTGCCCGAAGCTGCTCGCCGGATGGGCGCGGAGGCCGGTCGAGGAGATGGACGAGCGGTACGAGGAGATGGACGAGGAGGACGGCGATGACGCATCCACCCTCCGGTGAGCCGGGCTCCGAGGGCGCTGAACCGGCGTCTGCGGACGAACTGATCGAGGCCTGGGACGAGATGAGGGAGTCCGCGCACCTGGACCCCTCCGCGTACGACCGGCTCGTTCTGCGGTGCGCGCGCGAACTGGCCGCCGACCCGGGCGGACCGCTCGCCTACCGGTGGACGACGGGGCTGGTGATGGGGCTCGGGCATCTGGCCACGGGCCTGAGTGAGGGCGTGGCGGCCGAGGCGGCCTTCGATGCGGCGCGGGCTGTCGATGCTGCGTCGCGGGACCTGCCGTGCGCCCACGAGGAGCACCCGTTCCAGGGCGACTTGGCGGCGGAGTCGTGGAGTTTCGCGGAGGTGCTGCGCGACCTGGGCGGCGGCGAGCCGGTGGGCTGGGTGGTGCCCCTGCCGCGCGAGGAGTGGCGCTGTCCGCGCAATGTCGCCGGGTACGCGCGGGTGGTGATGGAGTCGCTGCGGCCGGGCTCGGCCGGCGATGACGTACCGCCGTTCCTGCCGTTCGAGGACCGGTACGAGCTGGAGACCCTCGACGCGATCATGGAAGGCTATCCGCTCGGCAGGTCTTTCGACGTGGCCTTTGATCTGTCCCTGCGGGCCTCGGCGTTGAACGAGGCCGAGGGCGACGACCTGGCGGGCCATGTCTTCGCCGCCACCGCCGTCGCCTGGTACGTGGAGGTCGAGGCGGACGGCACCGTGGACATCCAGGAACTCCTCGACGGGCTGACCGGCGCCTTCGAGCGCGCCCTCGGTCTGCTCGACCGCAGGGCCTGCACCCATGACACCCACCCCGAGCTGCCCGCCGACTGCACGCAGACCCTGTCGATCGGCATGCACCTGGCCAGTGCCCGGGGCCGGGCTGCGTACGAGAGGTGGCCCGAGGAGTGGGCGATCCCTCTCGACACGGCCCTGTGCCCGGCCTTCGTGGCCGCCACGGCCGAGGACTCCCTGCGACGGCTGAGGAACACCCCATGACGTACGAAGAGTTGATCGGCGCCTGGAGCGAGGTCGCGTACGACCGGCTGCCCGAGGACGAGCAGGACCGGCTCGCGCTCGACTGCGCGCGGGAGATGGTGGCGGCGGCCGGAGGCGAGCGGGCGTATCAGTGGGTGTTCGGGCAGGTGCTGATGCTGCCGCACACCGAACTGGCCGGTGGGGATGTGCCTCAGGTGGAGGCCGAGGCGGCGCGGGCCGTGCGCCGGGCGTCCCCGGTGCCGGGCTGTGCGCGCGAGGAGCACCCGTACGACGAGGAGTGGGTCGACCTCGTCGACTGGAACCCGGATCGGCTCCGGACGCGCCGCCGTTGCTGGCGTTCTCCGACCGGCGCATCATCGACTCGCTCACGGCTGTCCTGGAAGGCCACCCTGAGGCGGGTACGGACATCGGCTGGGAAGTCGCCTGCGCAGGGCAGGAGTTGGCGCGTGTGCGGGGCGACGACCGTGCGGGTCAGGTGATCACGGCCGCCGCGCTGACCTGGTGGTCCGGGACCGCCGAGAGCTCCGACGAGGCGTACGACGCCCTCGTGCGGGGATTCGAGACGGCGCTCGCCTCGCTCGCGGACCCCGTGTGCTCCCACGACGAGCACCCCGCGCTGCCGCGTTGGGCAACCGACGTCGTCAGTCTGGGAGTTCACCTCAGCAGCCCCGGCGGACGCGGCGTCTACGAGCGGCACGGACCCGGTGTGAAGAATCCGCCGCCCCTCGAGCCGCTGCTGTGCCCGGCGTTCACGGCCTCCGTGGCACGGGACTCCCTGGCCCGGCTCCGCGAGATGCGCCCGGAGCAGGGCCAGGGATAGCTCAGCCCGCCTTGCGTACCGCCGTCACCGCTTTGCGCGCCGCCACCAGGACCGGGTCCCAGACCGGGGAGAACGGCGGCGCGTAGCCGAGGTCCAGGGACACCATCTGCTCCACGGTCATGCCCGCCGTGAGGGCGACCGCCGCGATGTCCACGCGCTTGGCGGCGCCCTCGCGGCCGACGATCTGGACGCCGAGGAGGCGGCCGGTGCGCCGTTCCGCCAGCATCTGCACCGTCATCAGGGCCGCGCCCGGGTAGTACCCCGCGCGGCTGGTGGACTCGATGGCGACCTTCACGTACTGCCGTCCTGCGGCCTTCGCGTCCTTCTCGCGCAGCCCTGTCCGCGCGATCTCCAGCTCGCACACCTTGCTGACCGCCGTACCGACCACGCCGGGAAAGGTGGCGTAACCGCCGCCCACGTTCGAGCCGATGACCTGGCCGTGCTTGTTGGCGTGGGTGCCGAGGGCGATATGGCGCTCGCTGCCCGACACCAGGTCGAGCACCTCCACGCAGTCGCCGCCCGCCCAGATGTTCTCGTGGCCGCGCACCCGCATCGCACGGTCCGTGAGCAGACCGCCGTGCGTGCCGACCGGCAGGCCCGCCTCGCGGGCGAGCCCCGTCTCCGGGCGTACGCCGATGCCCAGGATCACGACGTCGGCCGGGTACTCGCCGTCCTCCGTGGCTACCGCGCGCACCCGCCGGTCATCACCCGTGAGGATCTTGGTGACCTCCGCGTTGTTCACCATCCGGATGCCCATCCCCGCCATCGCCTCGCCGACGAGGCGGCCCATGTCCGCGTCGAGGGTGGACATCGGCTGGGCGCCGCGGTTGACGACGGTGACCTCGTAGCCGCGGTTCATCATCGCCTCGGCCATCTCGACCCCGATATAGCCCGCGCCCACCACGACCGCCCGCCGGCCCTCGGTCCGCCGCAGGGTGTCGAGCAGGGCCTGGCCGTCGTCGAGGGTCTGCACGCCGTGCACACCGGGGGCGTCGATGCCCCCGAGCGGCGGGCGGACCGGGCGGGCGCCGGTGGCGATCACGAGTTTGTCGTACGAGGTCCAGTACTCCGCGCCGGAGCCGTCGGACTCCAAGTCCCTTGCCAGGACCCGCTGTCCGTCGACGTCGATCCGGACGACCTCGGTGCGCATCCGCAGATCGATGGCGCGCTCGCGGTGCTCCTCGGGGCTGCGCGCGATCAGCTCGTCGCGCTCGTCGACGTCACCGCCGACCCAGTACGGGATGCCGCAGGCCGAGTAGGACGTGAAGTGGCCGCGCTCGAAGGCCACGATCTCCAGCTCGTCCGGGCCCTTCAGCCTGCGTGCCTGTGACGCCGCGGACATTCCCGCGGCGTCGCCACCGATGATCACCAGTCGTTCGCTCATGCGTTCACGCTACGTCGCGGCTCGGACAACTAGCTCGGCAGCTTCACGGTTTGGCCCACCGACAGCTTGTCCGGGTCCTTGATGTCCGGGTTCAGACGGCGCAGTTCGTCCACCGACGTGCCGTACGCCTCGGCGATCCAGCCCAGGGTGTCGCCCGCGCGGACCGTGAACGTGGGCGGGGCGCTGAGGCGGGCGGCGACGGACTTGCGGAAGGAGTCCATCGAGATGCCCGGGCCCTTGGGGTCGATTTTGCCGGGCTGCCATTCGGAGTGGCCGATCACCGAGGTCATGCCGGTGGTGCCCCAGCCGTGTGCCCGGCACAGCGCCGCACAGACCCGTACGACCGCGTCGACCTGCGCGGCGGGCCAGGGGTCCTTGCCGTCGCCCAGGTTCTCGCACTCGAAACCGTAGAAGTGCCGATTGCCGTCCGTGGAGGCCTCTTCGACCTTCGGCAGCGGGCCCTCGGCGATCACCGCGTCGAGGACCCCGGGGTCGCCCAGGCCCGCGTGGTTGGCGCGTCCGTAGCCGATGACATGGACCGTGCCGTCCTTGGCGATCACCGCGTGGCACAGCGGTCCCGGCAGATCGCCGTGCCCGTCCACGCAGAGCTTCACGGTGGCGTCGGTGCCGCGGGTGACGGTGTGATGCACCATCACGCCGTTCACCGGGCCCCACTTGCCCTTGTGGTTACGGTTCCTCGTGCGCCAGCCGTCGAACTCGACGACCCTGACCCCCTCGCCCTGGAGCGCGGCGAGGAAGGCGTCGGCGCTGAGCGGATCGGCCACCAAGTCCTCCTGGGAACGGGTTGGTTCAGGACGCGCTACTTCGGGGGGAGCTTCAGCTTCTGGCCGACCGTGATGTGGTCCGGGTTCGGGATGCCGTTGAGCTTGGCGATCTCCGGATAGCGGCCCGCGTTGCCCAGCTTGGACTGCGCGATCGCGCCGAGGGTGTCGCCGGCCTTCACGGTGTACGTGGCGGCGCGCGGCGCGGCCTTCTTCGCCGTGGTCTTGCGGGCGGTCGTCTTCTTCGCCGTCGTCTTCCTGACCGTCGACTTCTTCGCGCCGCCCGCCTTCGCGACACCGTGGCTCGCGAGATACGCCATCGGGTCCGTGTGGCCGTTGTAGTGGTTCGCGGTCCGCGCCTCGAAGTGCAGATGCGGTCCGGTCACATTGCCGGTCGCGCCCGAGAGCCCGAGCCGCTGCCCGCCCGCCACGCCCTGGCCGGCCTTCACGTCGATGCTGCTGAGATGCGCGTACAGCGTGAAGCGGCCGTCCGACATCTGCACGACGACACAGTTGCCGTACGCACCCTGATCACCGGCGACCACCACCGTGCCGGGACCCACGGAGTTCACCGGGGTGCCGGTCGGGCAGCCGAAGTCGACGCCCGTGTGGAAGCCGGCCGCCCAGCCGCCGGGCTGCTTGTACTTCGCGGTGACCCGGCCTTTGCCGACCGGCATGGTCCAGGAGCTCATGGTCTGCGTCCTCTCGGTTCGTTGAGTGGTCCTCAAGGCGTGCGGCCCGCTGCAACAGCAGCGCGAAGACGGTCGCGAGCAGATGCAGGACGGTGACCACCGGCACGTACAGAATTCGGGCGGCGGCAGTGCCCCGCCAGTCGACCGGCGGGAAGCGCTCGGCCGAGGTGTGCTCGATGACGTTCAGGGCCACAAGGCCGATCACCAGGTAGAGGATGAAGGAGAAGTACTGGGCGTGGACGACAGGGCGGGCGGGAGGAGGGACGCAGCAGCAGCGCGGCGATGATCGGCGGGCCGAGGGCGGCGCAGACCACTGTCACGGCGGCGCGCGGGCGGTACGGGCTGAAGTCGTGCAGCGGATTGCCGATGCCGCTCGCCGTGACAGCCGCGATCACCAACAGGGCACCGGCCGTGACGGCCAGGAGCACTGTGCGGGGTGAGCGGGAGGCAGGCGGCATCGGCACCTCACGGCAGCGGGGGCGGGACTCCTGTCAGCTTGGTCGGCAGGGGTCCCGCTCTCACTTGCTGCTCGGCCGAACGGGTGACCTCTGAGGTGGGGGCGCCCCCGGACCCCCGGCATCCGATCTTCGTTCGGATCTCCTCAGACGCCGGAGGGGCTGGATGGGCCGTCGTCGCCCCCCGGGCCCGCCGGTTCCAGTACCGGTGTCCGCCGGCGCGGCAGTCGCGGGGCGAGTGCGCGCCACACCAGGAACAGAATGAGCAGCACCGCCGCCCACGGGGCGATCGCGAGGACCACGATCACGATCCATTTGGCCACGTTCACCAGTGAGTTCCAGCCGCCCGAGAGCGCGTCGAGGAAGCCGGGGTCGTCGTCTTCCTTCGGCTCGGGCTTCTCGCCGGTCTCGTTCAGGTGGAGCGTGATCGTCGCGAGGCTCGTCCGGTCCTTCAGCGAGGCCTGCTGGGCGAGCAGCGCCTCCAGGTCCGCCTGGCGGGTGCTCAACTCGCCTTCCAGCGTGACCACATCGCTCAGCTTGGTCGCCTGGTCCATCAGCTCCCGGATCCGCGCCACGCTCGCCTTCTGCGTCTTGATCCGGCTGTCGACATCCACGACCTGCTCGGTGACGTCCTCGGCCTTGTCGCTGCGCTCGAGCACCTTGCCCGTGCCCTCCAGGGCCTCGATCACCTTGCCGTACTGCTCCTGCGGGACGCGCAGCACGATCCGCGAGCGCTCCTTGCCCTTGCCGTCGCGGTCCGTCGTCTCGCTGCCGACGATCCCGCCGGCGTCGGCGGCGGCCGTGCGCACCTTGTCCAGCGCGGACGGCACGTTCTCGACGCGCACCCTCAGGGTGGCGGTGCGGATGATGTGCTGGGTGAGCTTGGGGTTCTTGGCCTGCTGGTCCTCCTTGGCGCCGCTGCCCGAGTCGAGTCCGCTGTCGGCGCCCGGCCCGGCAGCCTCGCTGTCGCCCTTGCTGTCACTGCCGGCGTCCGCACGGGCCCCGGCGGCTGCGCCCTTGGCGCCGTCGGAGTCCGAGTCGCCCATCCCGCTGCACCCCGCCCCCGCCAACGCCACGCTCAGCAGCAGCGCGGCCAGTGCCGTGCCCCGCCTTCTGTTCCTCCACGCTGCACGCATCTCGACGTAACCCCCCAAGGTCCGGTGGCTGTTGGTCCTTCGACGCCCAGAGTCGGGGAAACGTTTGGTGCCGGACGATTCCGAAGCGGTCACGGTCCGGACGCGAATGGGGCGGTACAGGGCCCCGTACGGGATCTGAGAGGGTGGGAGCATGCGCGAAACGGACACCCGTACGGAACCTGAACACGTTGGACACGCCGGACACGTGGCCGTGATCGGCGGAGGCATCGCGGGACTCGCCGCGGCGCACCACCTGCTGCGGCGCGGAGCGCGCGTGACGGTCCTCGAGGCGTCCGAGCGGCTCGGCGGCAAGCTGCACGCCGGTGAGATCGAGGGTGTACGGGTGGACCTGGGCGCCGAGTCGATGCTCGCGCGCCGCCCCGAGGCCGTGGCGCTCGCGCGCGAGGTCGGCCTGGGGGAGCGGCTGCGGGCGCCGGCCACGGCGAGTGCGTTGCTGTGGACGCGGGGTGCGCTGCGGCCCATGCCCAAGGGGCACGTGATGGGCGTACCGGCCGACGCGGCTTCGCTGGCGGGTGTGGTGTCGCAGGAGGGCCTGGCCCGCATCGAGCAGGACCGGTCGCTGCCGCCCACCGAGGTCGGCGAGGACATCGCGGTCGGCGAGTACGTGGCGGCGCGGGTCGGGCGCGAGGTCGTGGACCGGCTGGTCGAGCCGCTGCTCGGCGGGGTGTACGCCGGGGACTCCTACCGGCTGTCGCTGCGGATGGCCGTACCGCAGCTGTACGAGGTGGCACAGGCGGGCGGCTCGCTCCTCGACGGGGTGCGTGCGCTGCAGGACCGTGCGGCCGCACATCAGCAGACCGGGGCCGTGTTCATGGGCATCGAGGGCGGGGTCGGCCAACTGCCGCTCGCCGTCGCCGAGTCGGTACGGGCGCGGGGCGGCCGGATCCGCACGGATACCCCGGTGACCGGCCTCGCCCGCGACGGGGACGGCGGCTGGACCGTCCGCACCGCGGACGACACCCTGCGAGCGGACGCCGTGGTCCTCGCGCTGCCCGCCCCCCACCCGGCCCCGCTCCTGGGCCCCCAGGCCCCCGCGGCCGCCACCGAACTGCGCGCCGTCGAGTACGCCTCCATGGCGCTGACCGCCCACGTCTTCCGCCGGAGCGAGATCGAGCTGCCGGCGGGCAGCGGATTCCTCGTCCCGCCCGTCGACGGGCAGCGCATCAAGGCGGCCACCTTCGCCTCGCAGAAGTGGCAGTGGATCGCCGACGAGGACCCCGAGCTGGTCGTCGTGCGCACATCGGTCGGACGGTACGGAGAGACCGAGATCCTGCGGCGCGAGGACGGTGAGCTCGTCGAGATCTCGCGGCAGGACCTCAAGGCCGCCCTTGGCCTGGGCGCCGAGCCCGTGGCCTCCCGGGTGATCCGCTGGAACGACGGGCTGCCGCAGTACCCGGTCGGCCACCACGCACGGGTCGCCCGTATCCGCGAGCACCTCACGAAGCTCCCCGCCCTCGCCGTCTGCGGAGCCGCGTACGACGGCGTCGGCATCCCCGCCGTGATCGCGAGCGCGCAGGCGGCTGCCGCCCCGGGGCCGGGCGCCCCCGGTCAGCCCCGCGTGCTGCATCTTCCCGGGGGACACCCCCGGACCCCCCTGGGCGAGACCATGTTCGGCGGCGCGGGAGAATAGGCCCATGAGTGACGCCCCTGAGAAGATCCCGAACGCCGGCAAGAAGGCCAAGGACCTCAACGAGGTCATCCGCTACACGCTGTGGTCCGTCTTCAAGCTGCGCGATGTGCTCCCCGAGAACCGGGCCGGTTACGCGGACGAGGTGCAGGAGCTGTTCGACCAGCTCGCCGCCAAGGACGTGACCGTGCGCGGCACCTACGACGTCTCCGGTCTGCGCGCCGACGCCGACGTCATGATCTGGTGGCACGCGGAGACCGCCGACCAGCTGCAGGAGGCGTACAACCTCTTCCGCCGCACCAAGCTGGGCCGCGCCCTGGAGCCGGTCTGGTCGAACATGGCGCTGCACCGCCCCGCCGAGTTCAACAAGTCGCACATCCCGGCCTTCCTGGCCGACGAGACGCCGCGCGACTATGTGAGCGTCTACCCGTTCGTGCGCTCCTACGATTGGTACCTGCTGCCCGACGAGGACCGCCGCCGCATGCTCAAGGACCACGGCATGATGGCCCGCGGCTACCCGGACGTGCGCGCCAACACGGTCGCGTCGTTCTCGCTCGGCGACTACGAGTGGCTGCTGGCCTTCGAGGCCGACGAGCTGTACCGGATCGTCGACCTGATGCGTCATCTGCGTGCCTCCGAGGCCCGGATGCACGTCCGCGAAGAGGTGCCGTTCTACACCGGCCGCCGCAAGAGCGTCGCCGACCTGGTGGCCTCGCTCGCGTAAGCGATCACGCAGACGAAGGGGCCGGCTACTTGGGCAGCGGCATCGGCTTGGGCTCCGGGTGCGGAGCGCACGCCGCGCGTCGTACCGGAAGCTGTCCGTTGATCAGGTACGCGTCCATGTGCCCGTTGATGCACGGGTTCGGACCGCCGCTGATGCCGTGCGTACCGGCCTCGCGCTCGGTCACGAGAGCCGATCCGGGCAGCCGGCGGTGCAGTTCGATGGCGCCCTCGTAGGGGGTGGCCGCATCGCGTTCCGCCGCCATGATCAGCGTGGGCGGCAGCGCGCCCTCGGCGACCCGGACGTCCACCGGCTGCTGCCGGGGCGCGGGCCAGTAGGCGCACGGCAGGTTCATCCAGGCGTTGTCCCAGGTCTCGAACGGGGCGATCCGGGCGAGGCGGCTGTTGTCGCGGTCCCAGACGCGCCAGTCGGTGGGCCAGGGGGCGTCATTGCACTCGACGGCCGTGTAGACCGCGTTGCCGTTCTCGTCCTCGGCCGCCGCCTCCGGGTGGTTCGAGGCCTGGGCGACCAGCGGCTTGTCGTTGCCGCGCAGATACTCGGCCAGCGCGTGGGCGCGCTGCGGCCAGTAGTCGTCGTAGTAGCCGGCCTTGAGATACGCGGCCTGCAGCTGGGCCGTGCCGACCTTGCCGCCGGCCGGCTTCGCGGCGATCTGCGCCCGCACCTTGTCGTAGCTGCGCTGCACCTCGGCGGGCGTACGGCCGAGCTTGTACGTCTTGTCGTGCTTGGCGACCCAGACGCGGAAGTCGGCCCAGCGACGCTCGAAGGCGAGCGACTGGTCGAGGTTGTTGCGGTACCAGATCTGGTGCGGGGCCGGGTTGACCGCCGAGTCGAAGACCATGCGGCGTACGTGGCCGGGGAACATCGTCGCGTACACGGCGCCGAAGTACGTGCCGTACGAGGCGCCCACGAAGTTGAGCTTCTTCTCGCCGAGCGCGGCCCTCAGGACGTCCAGGTCACGGGCGTTGTTGAGGGTGTTGTAGTGCTGCAGCGCCTCGCCCGCGTGCTTCAGGCAGCCCTGCGCGTATGCCTTGGCGCGGGCGATCCGCTCCTTCTTGAACGTCATGTCCGGGTGGCTCGGCGAAAGCGTCGGGGCCTTCGCGAAGTCCTTCGGGTTCTGGCAGGACAGCGGCGCGGAGCGGCCCACGCCGCGCGGGGCGTAGCCGACCATGTCGTAGGCGCGCGCGATGTTCTTCCACTCGGGCATCGAGCCGACCAGCGGGAAGTACATCCCGGAGGCGCCCGGGCCGCCCGGGTTGAAGACCAGCGCGCCCTGCCGCTCGTCCTTCTTGCCCGTCGCCGGCACGCGGCTGACGGTCAGCTCGAGCTGACGGCCCCGCGGCTGCGCGTAGTTCAGGGGGACGAGCATGGTGCCGCACATGATGGGCGAGGGCAGGCCCTCCGCCGTCGGGCACTTGCCGAACTTGATCCCGGCGGCCGCGGCGCGCTCCGCGGCGAGGGCGACGCCGCGCATCTCGGGTGCGCCTGCGGGAGGCTGGTCCGCGGGGGCGCTGCCCGCCGGGGTGACGGACAGAACGGTCAGGGCCAGTGAGCCGGCGAGGCCGTACAGGAGAGGCGCTCTCATCGCGCTGCGGGATCCCTTCGAGTGTTGCGTGCGGGCAGCCGGCTCGGGGACGGCTGCCCGCGGAACAAAAGGGATACTTCGGCGGTGAGTTGGTGAAGTCCAGCACCGGGGGCGGCGGTGTCGTGGCAACAACCCCGTTGCGCGACGGGGTGGGGCGACGGCCGCCGGCGCTCAGGCGGGCAGGCCGCTGCGGTGCGAGGCGCGGCGGGCCGCCGCCAGGAGTGCGTGGATCTGCGACCGCACCTGATCAGGGTGGGCGACGGGGGTGGGGAACGGCAGCCGTACGTCGGTGTGGGTGCGCGCGTACTCCAGGCGGAGCGTCATGCCGTAGCGGTCGAGGGCGAGCGGAAGCACCCGCTGCACGCCAGGCCTGGGGTGCGGCCGTACGAGGCGCAGGAGCAGTGGAACGAGTTCGCTGTGGCCGTCGACGAGATGGGTGAGCATGCCCGCCTCGCAGGTGGCGAGCGGGTCCACCTCGGACGCGTGGAGCTCCCGCAGCGTGACGAAACTGCGCCCCTGGGGCGTCTCGAGCAGCGCCTGGCCGTACTCCATGCAGAAGCTCTCCGCGGAATGCGAGGCGTAGGGCGCTTCCAGGATTCCCGTCACGGTCAGGCGGGCGCGCAGCCGGTCGCGGACCGCCGTGGGCGCGATGTCGGTGAACTCCAGGCGCACCGGGGTGCGTTGGGCCTCGGGGTGGAGCGCCGCTTCCGCGGGGTCGTGCAGGTGGACATGGCCCTTGGCGTCCACGCCGTCGAGGTGGTGCACCTCCTGCGAACCCCCGTCCGTGACCACGGACATGGAGTGGGCGGTGGCGAGGAGGGTGCGGACGCGCTCGGCCGGGGTCGGTTCGAGGGTGCGTACGCGCTCGGCGGGGTTCGACTGCGGCGAGCGGGCGCGGAAAGGGCGCATGGATGTTCTCCCGGAGGCAGGTGGAGACGCCCAAGTCACAGTCCCTGGCGACTTAGGCATGCCTAACCTAACCTCATCGGGTCGGGGAAGGGAAACCCCCTTCGGCCGTCAGCTCATCGGCCGTCGCCGAACGCGGCCCGCAGCGCGGGGTCCGTCACGGCGCGCGGGCCACGGACCGCCACCGCCGTGAGGAACCCGCGTTCGTCGTCGGGGCGGTCGATTTCCAGCATGCCGAGCAGCTGCTGGCCCTCGGACGAAGCCCAGCGGGTGTACGGGTGGACCTCGTAGCGGGCTATCGCGAGACAGCCGAGGGTCAGGATCAGGGGGAGCAGGAACCAGGCCACCAACGGGCCCATACTGCCCTCGTGATCGGGCCACATCAGGAGCGACAGGGCGCCGAGCCCGACGATCGCCAGCGCCGCGGCCTGCACCTGGCGCACCGCGGCCTCGATACCGCCGCGCGCTGTGTCCGGTACGGCGAGTCCGGCGGACGTGAGGCGCTCGGCGAGCCGGCGTACCGCCTCGTCGCCGGCCGTGCGGTGCCGTACCGGGGCTATCGGCGACTGTCCCGCGGGTCCGATCGCGCCGAGCACCGAACGCTCCAGGTCGTCCTTGCCGTCCGGGTCCACGACGGTGGCCCAGCCCGTGTGCGCGAGCAGCAGCCGGCGCTGGCGGGCCATGGCGATCATCGCCAGGGCGGCCACGCGGTCGGGCCCGCCGGAGAGGAAGGCCGCCTCGTAGATGCTCAGCTCGGCATCGGGGCGCGGGTCGGCGGGCCGGCCGGCGCCATGGCTCGCGACGAGGCAGAGCCTGATGCAGGTGATGCCTGCCAAGGCCCAGGCGAGGAGGAGGAACGGGACCCAGAACATGGCGGTGTTTCTATGGGACGCAACTGGCTGCGCGCCATGGGTTGTTCATTATGCGGACAGCGAGTGACGAAAATGTGACCAAGCGGTGTTCCGCTACATACCAGTATCCGTCGGCTTCGGGTGGAGTGCGCACCCGAAGCCCGAAGCCCGGAGCCCGAACCCCGAAGCCGACGGACTCGAGCTCAGGAGGAGCTGCCGCAGCTGGAGCCGCCGCCCCCGCCACCGCAGGAGGACCCGCCGGAGGACGACCCGCAGCTCGAGCCACCGGACGACGACCCGCAGCTCGACCCGCCGGAAGAGCCGCAGCCCGAACCTCCGCCCGTCGACCACCCGGAGTCCCCGGAACTGCCGCACGACGAGCCGCCGCATGCCGCGTGGCCGGAACCGCCGCCGCACCAGACCACCGCGACCGCAAGGCCCGCGCCCGAGTCCGTGTACGCGGGCGGCGCCGCGCTCTGGTAGCGCGCACCGGGCCGCGAGGAATTGGTGAGCAGGACGAACAGCTCGCGGTCCGGGATACGGGACAGCCCGTGCAAGGCGATCTGGATCCTCAGGTCGGAGGAGGTCTCGTACGCGCGGCGGTACGCGGCCAGGGCGGCCCGTCCCGCGGGGGTGACCCGCTTGCGCGGCCGGGCGACGACCAGGAGGAGGCCGACCGGGCCGAAGACCGCGAGCACGATGGACACGATCGGTACGAACAGCGCCCAGAGGCACAGCAGCAGACCGATCACGGAAAGCACCGGTGCGCGCCGCGACGGCGGCTTCGGATCGCTCGGCCGCAGGGCCAGACCGCGGCCGGCGAGGCCCTCGCCGATCGCCTGCACGGCGTCGCTGCGCATCAGGGCGACCCGCAGCCAGTACAGCGAGCTGGTCGACGCGGTGCGGAACGCGTCGAGGAAGGCCGCTTCGACCCGGTCGCGCGGTGCGAACTCCCGTACCGCCACGATGCCCGGATCGCGGATCTCGATCCGCCCCTCAGCGGCCAGACCGGCGAGCACCACGTGCGCGACGCGGCCGGGTCCCGCGGTCAGGAACGCGGCCTCGTACACGTCGTCGACCTGCGTGGCGGGCGTCGGCGCGGGGCGGTCGACGACCCGGCGCACGAGGCAGACCAGGCTGGGCAGACCCACCGCCATGACCATGATGTACGCGAAGATCTCCATGCGATCAGTCCCTCCCCAGTGCCAGTCGTACGCGTCGTGCGATCCGCGCCACCGGCCGCTGCGACAGCGGCTTGGGTCCCACGCGGTCCAGCCACCAGTCGGTCAACTCCCGCCGGGTGCCCGGGTCTTCGGGCTTCCCGTCACCGAGCAGCTGCTCGGTGAAGTCGAGCGCGTCATGGCGGTAGCCGTTGGTCATGGGCCGCCTTTGCGCGTACGCGAAGAAGGCCGGCCGGTACGTGTCGCCGAGGATCACCGGGAGTTCGGGCGCGACCTTCGCGACCACGTCCGCCCGCTTGCCGATCAGGGCCCGGCCCTGCACGGCGAGCCGTTGCCGGTCGAAGCCCTCGGGCGCGGGCGTCCCCGCCACAAGCGCCGAGAGCAGCGAGGTCTGCGCGAGGGCGAGGCGGTCGCGGGCCGGTTCGGTGGACGCGCCGGTCGGTGCGGCGGGCCGCGGCGGCTGGGACGTGACGGGCGCGGCCGGGCGGTTGACCCGGAGCGTCTCGCGGATCGTGTCGAGTTCGCGCTCCAGCTCCGCGGGCTCCGGGAAGTGCTCGTCGCGTTCCAGGAGCACGCCGGGCGGAGTGACCCGTGAGGCCAGGTCGGCCAGGATGTCGAGGACCGGCTGCGGCACCGGGTGCGCGTGGCTGTCGTGCCAGACGCCGTCCCGCTCGAAGCCGCCCGCGACATGGACGTACGCGATGGCCTCGACCGGCAGCTCGGACAGGGCCTTGGCCGGGTCCTCGCCGCGGTTGACGTGATTGGTGTGCAGATTGGCGACATCGATGAGCAGCCGTACGCCGGTGCGCTCCACCAGCTCGGTCAGGAACTGCCCCTCGGTGAGCTCCTCGCCGGGCCAGGCCACGAGCGCGGCGATGTTCTCCACGGCGAGCGGCACCGGCAGGGCGTCCTGCGCGATCCGTACGTTCTCGCAGAGCACTTCGAGCGCGTCCCACGTCCGCGGCACCGGCAGCAGGTGCCCGGCCTCGAGGGCCGTGGACGCGGTCCGCTCGCCCCCCGCCCGTACGAACGCGATGTGCTCGGTGACCAGCGGTGCGCCCAGGGCCTCGGCCCGTTCGGCGAGCGCGGTGAGCTTGCCGGCGTCGGGCCGCTCGGCGCCCCCGAGGCCGAGCGAGACACCGTGCGGAATCACGGTCACGCCGCGCTCGCGCAGCCGCGTGAGGGGCTCGGGCAGATGGCCGGGGCAGATGTTCTCCGCCACCACTTCCACCCAGTCGATCCCCGGCATCCGCTCGATGCCCTCCGCGATCTCCGGTCGCCAGCCGATCCCCGTACCCAACTGTGGACGTTGCTTCATCTGTCGCCCCCCTTGCTCCTGCGGCTCGCACCTGTCCGTTCCTGGAGCACGACGCTGTGCTGTGTGCAGGTGTCATGGCCCCGGGGCGCGGCGGTGAATCCACTGCAGGGGACGTTCAGAGGTTGATTTGAGGTTTCGGGCGACGGGATCACCCGGTCAGGTCTCGACGGGATCACCCGGGCAGGTCACGTGGAAAGCGCCTGGTCAGTCCTCCGGGTCGGGACGCGAGGTGTTGATGTCGGACGGGCCGGGCGCGGACGGCCGGGACGTGAAGGACTTGTCGTCGGCGGTGGGGGAGACCGGGGGCGCCGAAGGGACCGGGTTCGAGGGCGGCGGCGGACCGGTCGGGCTCGCGGTGAGTTTGCCGGCGGCCTCGTCGGCGATCCCGTCGAAGTCGACGCGTCCGGTGCGCTCCAGCATGGTGATGTGGTCGAGCACTGTCTGGTTGGCGTCCGTCGCGAGCTGGCGCACGAGGGTGTTGCGGGTGGTGTGCCGCACCTCGGCGATCAGCGCGAACACCTTGCCGTGCGCATTGCGCAGCAGGTTCGCGAACTTCCGCTCGTACTCGACGCCTTGGGCGTCCGTCAGCTCGTTCAGCCAGCCCTGCTGCTGGTCGTTGGGCTGGTTGGGCAGCTCGATGTTGAGCTGCGCGGCGACCGAGCGCACCCGCCGGTCGAGATCGGTGTGGCCGACCACGAGATGGTCGCCGCACTCCTTGATCGACTCGGTGGGTGCGCGCTCGATCGCCTGCTGTCCGGCGGGCAGTTCCCATAACCCTGCCAGCCGGACCTTCACTATGAAGTCGCGGTCGGTCGCGGTCAGCGGCCCCCACTGGGTGGAGACCGTGCCGGCGTCGACATTGGCCTGCCCGGTGCCCGAGCGGTCCGCGTACGACCAGACCGGAAAGGCGAGCGCGCCGAGCGTCGCCACGAGTGCCGCGATGATGAGGGCCGTTCCATTGACGCGCCGCAGCAAGGGTGCCTCCCGGGATAGTGCGCTGTTCCCGCACGAACCAACCGCCAACTGACCGGCCGTTCAACCTACTTGGCGGTATTGAGAGATACGCAATGCCGGGGTGTTGTGTTCAGAGGGACCGTGGCGCTTCCTGGTCGTCCGGTGACCAGTGTGGGTCGCGGCCGAGCAGTTTCAGGGTCGCGGTGAGGGGGTCGGCGTCCGGCTCGGGTGGCACCAAGGGCCCGAAGAACGGCGCCCGCCCCTCGGCCGGGATGCGGCGGGCGCTCCGCAGGACCGTCTCCCTTACGGCGGACGGCAGTTGGGGCGTGGTGCCGAGCGTGACCGCCAGGTCCCACGCGTGGACCGCGACATCGAGCAGATGGAAGGAGACGGCCACCCGCCCGGGGAAGGCGCCGCCCAGCTGCGGAAGCACGAACTCCCGTTCCGTACCGCCGTGTTCGGCGAACGGTACGAGGAGCGCCGCCACCGAGGCGCCGTACGCGCCGACGGGATCCGCCCCGAAGTCCTCCGGTGTCCGCCAGTGCGCGGGCAGTCCGCCCTCGCCGCGCGCGGCGGCCGCGAAGCCGTGGTTCAGCGCGGTCAGATGGGCGACCAGGCCGAAGAGGGTCCACTCGCTGCAGGGAGTGGGCCGGTCCCAGTCCTTGTCGTCGACGCCCCGGACCAGGCGCAGCGTTTCGTTCGCGGCTATCCGGTCGAGCTCGACGTAGTTCGTCTTCGTCACGCGTCCTCCAGGTGAACGGGCCCGTGGGGCCAGGGAGTTGTGCCGGTGAGCAGGGCGCGGGCCCGGTCCCAGACCGCGTCCGGTTCGAAGTCCTCGACCCGCCAGGCGGTGGCGCGCAGTGCCCCGCGCCCTCGGTGGGCCCGGACGATCTCGAGGTGGTCGGGCCGGCCCACGAACTCCTTGAGGGCGACCTCGTCGCGCCAGACCGACACCGCGCCGGAGCGCCTGCCCGGGACATCGGCCCAGAGCCACATGCCGAGGGCGCCCGGAGTCCTGGGCCAGGTGCGGCGCAGGCGCAGGCCCGCGAGGGCGACGGCGGCGGCCTGCGGATGGGTCGTGGCGGTGAAGTCGGTGAGGCTGATGTGGGCTCCGCAGAGCGAGAGCGGTACGGGACCGGATTGCCAGCGGCTGCGCAGGAGTCGAGTGGCCATGCCCTCACCATAAAACTAAACGACCGATCGTGCTACTTGTTTGCGCGCGGAGATTCAGGCTCCAACAGCGAGGCGTTTCAGGCGGGGTGGGTCAGGCGAGGCGTTTCGGATGAGGTGGGTCAGACGGTGTGGGTCAGGCGATATGCGGTACGAGCTCCGGATCCGTCGCCGCCGAGCGCAGCCTTGCGGCGATCCCGGACCGGGCCCGGTCGTACGGCGTCGGATCCCCGTTGAGCAGCGAGTGGGCGTTGGCGGTCTCGAGGAGAGCGACCAGCTCGAACGTGAGCTGCGCGGGATCGGTGCCGGGGGTCAGCTCGCCGGCGGTGCGTGCCTCGGCGACCCGTTCCTCCACGTAGGCCATCCACACGGTGAGGGACTCCACCACGGCGTCGTGGACGGGGCCCTGCCGTGCGTCGAACTCGGCCATCACCGCGTAGAAGAAGCATCCGCCGGGAAACACCCTGCCCTGCGAATACCGCAGCCATCCCTCGCACAGCCGCGCCACCTTGCCCACGCCGGCGGGGAGTTCGGCCACGGGTGCGAGTACCTCGTCGCTGTAGATCCGTCCTGCGGCCCGGATCGTGGCGAGCTGCAGCTCCTCCTTGGACCCGAACAGCGCGAACACGCCGCTCTTGCTGAGCCCGAGCTCGGTGGCGATCCGGCCCACCGAGAGCGCCTCGAGCCCCTCGACGGAGGCGATGTCGACGGTGCGGCGCAGCACGAGGCGTCGGGTGCGGTTGCCTCGTTCGACGCGGCCGTCGCGGGTGGCCGCCCGGGGCTGGCCGTCGCGGGTCGCCGCATCGGCCCGACCGTTGCCGGTCGCGGCTTCGGACCGGCCGTCGCGATGTGCCTGACTCACCTGCGCGCACCCCATGACTAGGACTGTTCCTGCCCTGTGCACCCTAAGCGGTGGTGCGGGAGAGCGGGAAGCCGCGCTCAGCGCCAGTCGTACGCCTTCACCGGCGGTGTGCCGCGTCCGCTCTTCTTGTCGATCCAGAGGATCCGGCCGTCGTGCAGGTGGATCGTGTGCGGCTCGTCCGCCGTCACGCGCAGCCGCCGCCGTGCCACCTCACGGCCGTCGGCGGGGTCGAGTACATACGCGTGGCAGCGCCATCCGGCATGCGTCCCTTCGCTGACTTCCTCGTGGTGGCGCAGAGCGAGCACACGGCCGCGATGCCGGGCCGGCGCGCCGATGCCCCAGCCTTCGTCCCACGTCCGCAGGTGCCACCCCGTCGACAGCGAGAAGCCCGCAAGGCGGCCCACGTGGTCGTACCCCGGCGATGCGAGGAACGCGATCAGCGTGTCCCCCGACCACATGACCTGGCGTCTGTGGTCGGGGAGGCACCAACTGTCGTACGGCAGGAGCGGGGTGCCGTCGGCTTCCGAGATCTCCGCAACCGTACGGCCGTCCTCGTCCTCGTCCAGGTGCAGCACATGGTTCCCGCCGCGCCGGCCCGCGCCTCGCGCCGCGAGCAGCAAGGGATCCACGGCGGCGATCTCCACGTCCTCGACGGGACCGTCGACCGGGACCGGCCGCTCCCAGCGCACGGTGCCGTCGGCGGTGTCGACCGATGTGACGGTGGCGCTGCCCGCCTGCCGCGTGACGAGAACGAGCCGATCTCCCGCGGCCCCGATCCTGGCCCGGCTCGCAGGCTTGCGCGGCACGGTCCACGCGTGTCGCCCCGTCCGCCGGTTCAGAGCGACGAGCGCGTCCCCCGATCTCACGTCGAGGGCGGTGACGGTGGCGGTCTTCCCGCCGGCGCAGGTGTCGGGCCAGTGGGCCACCAGCGCGACCCCGTCCACGACTTGGTCGGCCATGGCCGCAGCACGTCGCGGCCCGGAACCTCCCAGACCCAGCGCTGCTTGCCGGTCCCGGTGTCGAAGGCGCGCAGCCGATCGAAGGAGGCCCGGACGACCAGCCCGTCACAGTGCCAGGAGCCCAGCGCCTCGGAATCGGCCGGGCCGGCGTGCTGGGCCTCCCACACCGGTCTCAGCGCACGCAGGCGGCGCTTGGGAGGCCGGAACGAATCCGGCGCCCTGTCCTCGGACATATGTCTCTCCCCCCGGAAGGGCCGATGCCGGGGAAGAGTAGCGGGGTCCGGCCAGTTCAGCGCCGCAGGGCCGGATGGTCCGCCACCACGGTGCACGAACCCGGCGCGATCTCCGTGAAGCCGGCATCCCGTACGACCGGAAGGCCGCTCGTCGTCAGCGCCGCCCACGCGTCCCCGGCCGCCGTGCGCACCGCCAGCGGGAAGCCCGCGTCGCGCCAGTCCGCGCGCTCGGTGTCCGACAGTTCCCACCAGGCGAGCTGGGCGCCGTGGCCGGCCTGGGCCATCGCCTTGCCCGCCGACATGTCGACATCCGGGCTCATCCACAGGACCGGCCCCGTGAGGTCGGGGTCCGCGGGCGGTTCCGGGTCGTCGAGTTCGGTGCCCGAGACCTGGAGTTTGGCGAGCTCCTTGGGCCAGCCGTCCAGGGGGACCGGCGGGAAGACGCGGACCTCGGCGGACTTTCCGGTGACCGTGAGGCCGGGCAGGGCGCACGCCTTGCGCCACTCCGCGCCGCGGGCCCGGCGGACCACCTTGCGGATCCGGGCGTCCTGCCAGTCCCGCATCACCTGCGCCCACTCCCCGTCGTCGAGCGAGCGCGGATCGCTGAGCATCACGAGCACCGCGCGCGCCGCCGTCTCCAGGGCGTCGGTGCGCGCCGGGGGAGCGGTCTTCTCCAGGTGGAGGACGAGCGGCAGGACGAACTGGGGGGCCTCGTCGCGGCTCATGTTCTCGTGCTGGAAGGGGCTGTCGGTGCCGGTGCCCGGGGTGGGGTTCTCGCTGCTCACGCGCCCCAGTCTGCCAGGAGCGATACGGGCTTTCGAAGGCTGGACGAAAGTCTGCCGGCCTCATCCTTTGGTCTCTTGGCGGCGTCAAAGCCGCGCGCGAGGATGCAGAGCATGAAAAGCGACCTGTTTGCCGCGCAGCACATGGCTCAGCCGGCCACCGTGCCGGGGATGAGTCCCCAGAACTCCAAGTCGATCAAGTACGTGGTCAACGGTGAGATGTTCGCCCGCCAGGGCGCCATGGTCGCCTACCGCGGAAGTCTGCAGTTCGAGCACAAGGGTCAGGGCGGGATCGGCGGCATGCTCAAGCGCGCCGTCACCGGTGAGGGGCTGCCGCTGATGGCCGTGCGCGGTCAGGGGGAGGTGTGGTTCGCCCAGCAGGCCGCCAACTGTTTCATCGTGGATGTCGAGCCGGGTGACGCGCTCACCATCAACGGGCGCAATGTCCTGTGCTTCGATCCCACGCTCTCGTACGAGATAAAGACCGTGAAGGGATCGGGCATCACCGGGGGCGGTCTCTTCAACAGCGTCTTCACCGGGCAGGGCAAACTCGGCGTGATCTGCGAGGGTGAGCCGATCGTCATCCCCGTCTCGCCGCAGACGCCGGTCTTCGTGGACACCGATGCGGTGGTCGGCTGGAACGCCCAGCTGAGTACCTCCCTGCACCGCTCGCAGAGCCTCGGCTCGATGGTGCGCGGCGGCTCGGGCGAGGCCGTGCAGCTCAAGCTGGAGGGTGAGGGGTACGTCATCGTCCGGCCCAGCGAAGCTCCCGCCGTCCAGCCGAAAGCGCATTGATGCTCACGTTCCACCACGTCGGGCGCCGCTACGGACTCGGCGGACCCTGGGTGCTGCGCGGAGTCGGTCTCGCGCTGCCCGCCGGCACCCTGGCGCGTTTCGCCGGCGCCAACGGCACCGGGAAATCAACCCTGTTGAGGCTCGCGGCCGGTATCGACGCGCCGAGCGCCGGCCGGATCGAGGGCCGTCCGCGCACGGCGTACGTCCCCGAACGCTTCCCGCCCGCGCTCCCCTTCACCGCCCACGGCTATCTCACCCGCCTCGGACGCGTCCACGGCCTGTCCCGGCGTACGGCACGCGTCCGGGCCGAGCACTGGCTGGACCGTTTCGGCGCGCGGGCCCATGGGGACACGCCGCTGGCCGAGCTGTCCAAAGGCACCGTGCAGAAGGTCGCCGTGGCCCAGGCGCTGCTCGCCGAGCCGGAGTTGCTGGTGCTCGACGAGGCGTGGACGGGGCTGGACGCCGAGGCGCGGGACGCGCTGGACGAGGTGGTGACGGAGCGGGTCGCCGGGGGAGCGTCGGTGCTCTTCGTCGACCACGATCCGCGGCGGCTCGCGGGTGCGGTCTCGGCGGCGTACGAGGTGTCGGGCACGTCGCTGATCCCCGCCGAACAGGGCACGGCCCGGGTACGGATCGACGCGCAGGCCCCGCCCGGGACCGAGCTGCCCGACGGGCTGCCCCCCGAGGTGACCCACGAGACGGACCCCTCGGGTACGGTCCGCTTCACCGTCCCGGCCGCCCACTCGGACGCGCTCCTGCGCGCGCTGCTCACGGCGGCCGGCCCCTGGCACATCCACCGCGTCCGCCCACCAGCCGCCCGGGAACGATGACCGCACTGCTCGGCTACCACGCCGCCCTCCTCCTGCGCTCCCAACGCTGGCTCCCGCCCGCCGTGTTGTACGGGGCGCTGCTCGCCGTCGGTGTCGGCATGGGCGACCCCTTGCTGGACTCGCTCGGGTACGCGGCGGCTGCCCTGCTGCCCGTCGCCGCCTGGCTGGTCCGTATCTGCGCCACCCAGGAACCGCCCGCGGCCCGGCATGTCACCGCCACGGCGGCAGGGGGCCCCTCGCGGGCCCAACTCGCCGTACTGCTCACGGCCTTGGCGGCCGGCGGGCTGCTCGGAGTGATCGGCACGGTGCTCACGGTGGCGCTGGGCGACGCCCGCAGCACCGACCACACCGTGGCGATCCCCCTGCCCGGCGCCCTCGTATCCGGCCTGCTCGCCGCCGCGGTCTGCACCCTGACCGGCGCGGCCCTGGGCGCCCTGTGCACCTGGCCGGTGCTGCGCGGCAGGGGCTGGTCCCTGGCGGTGCTTTGCCTGGGGGCGCTGCTTCTCCTGGTGACCGCCGGCTCCCCGGCGCGCGCCGCCGTCTCCGCTCTGATCAGCGGCTCCCGTACGGGCGAGACGCCACTGTCCGTCCTACCGCTCGCAGGAGCGATGGCCGTCGCGACGGGTGCGGCGGCCCTGTCGTGCCGGCTCAGCGCGCGGCGTACGTAGCGGCTGCCCGCACCGGGCAGTTGGTTCAGCGTGCGGCGTATGGAGCGGGTCCCATACCGGGCACTCGTGTCGGCGCGCGACGTACGGAGCGGGTCCCCATACCGGCCAGTGGTGTCAGCGCGCGACGTACGCAGCGGGTCCCCATACCGGCCATTGGTGTCAGCGCCCGGCGTACGTAGCGGGCTCCCACACCGAGCAGTCGTGTGCGAACAGCACACGCTGCGGGTCGAATTCCGCGAGCCGGTCGAACCACGGCCGATACGTGGGGAGCGGGCCCCGCGCACCCGCCGACCCGGCCTCGCGGGCGAGGTGCTCCGCCGCGAAGTCCGAGGCGCGGTCGCAGGCCTGACCGGCGAGGACGACGTCGCCGTCGGAGCGCCGGACGACGAGGGACTGGTGGCCCCGCGTATGGCCGGGCGTCGCGATGACCCAGACGTCCGGCCAGATCTCCGCGTCGCCGTTCAGCCGCTCGTACGCGGCGCCAGGGAAGTCGACCAGTCCGTCCACCGTGTAGTCGCCCCGGCGTGCGGCGTCCAGCTCCGTCGCCTGGACGAGAACGGGTCTGCCGGCCAGCAGAGGATTGCCACCGCAATGATCGAAGTGCAGATGGCAGTTGACGACCAGGGCGATGTCGCCCAGGGACACCCCCGCGGCCGCGAGGGCATCGGGCAGGGGCCGGCGCCGCGGGCGGTGGCGCGCCTCGGTCGCGGCATCCGCGCGGCCGATGCCGGTGTCGAAGAGGATCAGGCCCCGGTCATGGCGGACCAGATAGGCGAGCGCGGATTCCACGCGCGGCCGAGAGCCGTCCGCCTCGGCGGCAGGGCGGAGGAAGTGCCCCAGGTCGAGCCGGCGTACGGCGATGTCGCGTCCCATGACCGCCATCGTGGCGGCCGGCGCGGCAGGACGCCCGGGGCTCTGCCGAGGGCAGAACCCCAGGGGTGCGCCGCGGGCCTCACCCCGAGCAAGCCGCCCGCTCCGCCTCCCGCCACTCGCATACGGGGCAGAGCGTGATCCCCTTCGCCGACTCCGGGTACTCCGTGGGTTCGCGGCACAGCACGCACTCCGCGAGGGGTTCGTCCGTCATGGCCTCAGGGTAGTTCCGCCGCGCGCACGAACTGTCGCGCCGGCGCCGGCCGCGGGGGCGGGGGGGCGGGGCGCCCCCGGCGTGTGGGGGCTGG